>NZ_JAKZEQ010000029.1:0-47967 GCF_022549155.1 Lactiplantibacillus sp. ME-2 | reverse complement strand
CGACTAAATAGGTCACTGAGTCCGCTGCTCTGCATGACTCAGTGACCCGTCGCCCTATTGTAGCCAATCTTTTATGTCAACCAAGCGAATCTTATGCGTACCCGCTGACCATCGTTCTGGCTGTGCCTTAACCATTGTCAGCAACTCTGTTAGTGACTCGGAACCAACAATCAACTGTTGCAGTAATTCAGAAATCAGTGGGGAACGTGGTTGCGCACCAACTAATAAACAATGTTCACCTTCAAAGGCTAACACGTCACCTCCCGCCCGTAAACGGCCAAACGGGCGGTGCAACTTGACGGTACCCAAAATCAGCAAGCCACCTTGTTCAAATAACGTTTTCAACAACCAATAATCGAGTTTAAAGTGGTTAGACCGTTGTCGTAAATCGGCCGGCAATGCTTTAGCTACCGGTATAATCGTTTTGAAATTCCGACTATACTGATGCCACGATTGAGCCCAGTCCTCACGCTCACAGATAAATCGCCGGGGTAATGTCAATTGACCTGCATAATCACAAACTTTTTTAATAGCCGGATCACTCATTATTGACGGACTGGCTTCAAAAATAGGACGTAATTGTCGTATCAGTTCAATAAACTCCGCTAGATAATCGGCAAAGCCTGGCGTTGCTAAATTAATCAAAATTCGCTTAGCGACGCAATAAGTCACCGCATCCTGATACGTCACCTTGGCGTGCTCAATGGCATCTTGATAGGCTGTCATAATATCAAACAGTCGTGGGTTGATATAATCTAAAGTTGTCGAACCAGCATGTTTATAATAATTATAAAATGGTTGTTGCACATAGGCGACTCGCTCACAGTAACTCAACATGTCCAGCAAAATATCTAAATCCTCGTAGACCATCCGCTGGTAACGATATTTCTGCCAACACGAACGTGCATATAATTTATTTCCGGAATAAGCATTATTTAGACCGTATTTAAGATAAGTCGCAATTGCCACGTGCTCAGTCGCATCTGGCAAGCTCAGCAGACTAGTTGTGCGGTGAGTCGCCGCGTAGATTTTACGAACATCACAAACGACGATTTGGGCATGACTACGCTCAGCCGTTGCTACTAAGGTCGCATACATCGTCGGTTCGACCCAATCATCAGCATCGACAAAACCTAAATAGCGGCCATGCGCGGCGGTAATCCCCGCATTACGTGCAGGTCCCTGTCCTTGGTTACGTTGATGGATAACCCGAAATAGGTGCGGCCAGCGCGCACAATATTGGTCACAAATTGTAGCCGTGCCGTCCGTACTACCATCATCAACAATAATGACTTCTAAGGCCGCTAATGTCTGTTTTTTTAATGAGGTCAAACAACGCCTTAACCAGTGCTCCTCATTATACGCAGCCACAATAACAGAAACTTGAACTTGCATACTGATTCCCCCAACACTCCAAATGATTTCGCTTACATTATGACACACATGCTTCGCATATCACAGCACGGATCCATGATAGGGATAATCATGCGCAGTCGTGGTCTGATACTCTCGTAAATCGTCGATACGTTCTGCTAAATTAAAATGAACTGCTGAAAGCCCATCAAACTGAGTCATCCGGTCAGTAACAGCGGTGAAGGACCACTGGGCAAAGATCATGTTGTCAGTTGCTGACCACAACCGCTGAATCGACCACGCCGTTACCCGTTGAACTCTTAATTGATGTTCAATCCAGGCTTGAACTTCCGCTAATGATAGATATGCTGGTCCATAGCATTCTTGATAATAACAATCGACCGCAAATATTCTTGGTAACGCTTCAAAATCACGAGTGACCCACATCGCAAAATATTGCTGGACTTTTGCTTTTCGGTCCCGAAGTAGTGCCGTTTCGATTTCGGTCATTTATAACACCTTCCGTTTTAAGATTACTTTTTAGAGGCCGTAATTCTAGTTAATAAACAGGCGATTACCATTATTTTAACATCACTAACAATTAACAAGACCAAATATTGACTAAACAAGTCTATCAGTTGTATTCAGCAGTCATTTCTGGCACAGTTAACTTAATCATAATATTAATAAAGTGAGCCGATAAATATGATCAAAGTTACTAACCGACACTTTCAAGATGTGCCTGCGCTGGAAGTTGTTACTACAACCCATTTAGACCAACCGCTGCCACTAGTGATTTTTTACCACGGTTGGCAGTCCAATAAAGAACTCGTCTTGGCCCAAGCACGTAAACTGGCTCGCAAGAATTTACGAGTCGTCTTGCCCGATGCCATGAATCACGGTGAACGACACCAAATCGTTAGCCAGATTCCTTCATTTACTTTTTGGAACAGTATCCAAGGTAATCTTGGCGAATTCGAGCTAATTGTGAATTACTACCGGGAGCGCAAACTCATTTTGAATGAGCAGATTGGTGTTGGCGGTTACTCAATGGGTGGCATGACGACCGGGGCTTTATTGACCCATCATCCTGAAATTAAAGCAGCCACAATCATTATGGGGACCCCTAACCTGAACGCGTACGCCCAACTAGTCCGCAAGCATGCGCAGGCCCATGCTTATTACATTCCCAGTGATTTAGCCCTATTGACGAGTTGGCTAGATCACTATGATCTTAACCTGCAACCGGAAACCATCAATCATCGGCCACTTTTATTTTGGCATGGTACTGAGGATGAACGGATTCCTTATTCACAGTCTCGTAATTTCTTTGACCGCGTGCATACCGCCCCGTATGCTGAACAAGTGGCATTTATCACGGGTTATCAAGCCAAACATCTGGTCAAAGTGCCTCTGATGAACAAAGTTGCTAATTTCTTCGATTATTATTTAAATTAATTATCAAAGGCTCAACCATGGTTAACGTTAGCCTTAAAAGAGCGTGCTTAGTCGGTCACCCGATTAAACACGCTCTTTTAAGGCTACTCAAACTATCTGTCACACATTGTAATGATCGTTATTGTCAGCTACAAGTTCTTTGAATTTCTTATTTGCCAAGCACAACCGGCGCCTATAGCTGAAATCAATGCTGTACTAAACATGACTGTTTGAAAGCCAATTGCATTCATCGCGGGTACCCGACTACCCACTGTAAACACCACCACAGCAATTGCCGTGCCAGCCGCACCTCCAAGTAACCGAAAAACGTTGTAAATTCCGGCTGCCTTACCGATAACTGCCGGTGACACTCCCCCCAAAACTGCATGCTGTAACGCGGGGCCCGCCATTGACAATCCCATCCCAGCAATTGCCAGCGGAGCAATCATCATAACATAAGCCGCATGGTTGGCAACTAGGTAACCAAGCATGAAATACCCAAATGTTTGAGATAATAGCCCGATAACTGCCACAATCGCTTCCCCGTAGAGGTCCACAGCTTTGCCAGCAAATGGCGCAACTAATACTAGTGTCCCAGTCCAAGGTAATAAGGACAATCCTGCCTCCCACGCATTATCATGCTGAACAACTTGTAAGAATTGGGGTAAAAAGAAAACGACTCCGTACATCGCGGCATATAATAAAAAAGTCGCCACATTTCCCATCGTAAAAATACGCTTTTTAAAAAGCGTTAACGGCATTAACGGTGCAACGACATGTTGCTGTCGCTTGATAAACCAAGTGCCTGCAACTAAGCCAATTATCAGGCCAACGAACGGACCAATTCCATTAATACTAGTCGAACTGGCAGCTAAGGCCCAAATGATTGCGGTCATCACTAACATTGAAAGACCTGCGTCCGTTAAATTAATTGGTGTTGCTACCCCGGTACTTTCTGGTAAGTAGAACCGGGATAATCCTATGACAATCAGGCCAAGTGGCACATTGATCCAAAAAATCCACTGCCAGGTTAATTTAGCTACAATTAGACCACCCAGAGCCGGCCCGACAATCAGTGCCAGTCCACCGATACCGCTCCAGATTCCTAAAGCTTTCCCACGCTTCGCAACTGGAACTGCAGCCGTTAAAATAGCCATTGACATCGGTGTCATGACGGAGGCCCCAATACCTGCAATGACACGTGCCACTATCAATAATGGCATTCGATTGGCTAATGCACAAAACACTGAACCCAGCGTAAAAACTAAAATGCCGAGATTATAAACCCGGCGGCGTCCAAAGCGATCACCTAATGCAACGCCCACAAGTAACGTTGCTGCAATCGCGACATTGTAAGCGTTGAGGGCCCACTGTAAACTGGCCTCCGAGATGTCGAAATCAATTTTAATTGCTGTTGACGCCGTTGTCACAATCATTGAGTCCATCATTGCCATAAAAAAGCCTAATGAAGTTAACGCTAATAACCAGCCAAACTGTCGCTGTCGATTTTCCATGTTTTCCGCCCCATTATCATTTATTCAGACTTACCAATGCTGAATAAGCCTACTCACACAAAGTTTAAATCTACTATGTCAATCTTTTTCTTAGATTTAGTTGGGTGGCCACCCACAATAGTTCAAATACTTTTGAACTATTGCAGCGTACCATCCCACTAACGATTCGGCAACAAAAAAATACCAGTTCAAAAGGCCAATCGGCACTTAAGAACTGGTATTAGTCAGAATCACAGTTGAAGACCGCCCAAAATACTCAGCAATTTAAAGGCTTTGATAAAAATGGGTAACATAGTGATCAAAAGTTTTGGGGTTCAACATGACGTATTTTTCACGTGCAACTTTTTTGACGGTTATTAATCCTGCTTTTTCCAGCAATTTAAAATGATATGAACCAGCGGTTTTACTAATCCCCATTGCTTGTCCGACTTGCCCACAAGTAACGGCCTGATCCTGCAGCTTCAAATACTTAACAATGTTCAGTCTAACCACGTCAGCCAGCACTTTAAATACTAATAGCTGCTGGGAATCAACTTCAGACCGCGGTATTTCATTTGCCAATATTTTTCACCTACTTTTACCAGCAAAGGTCGCTTGCTTATTCCGTCCGTGCTGGCCGAATTCGTTTGCCCCAATATTGGAAATAATCTGTCCGTAACGCACCGTTATAGAGTTTCCGGCGTTTCGTGGCTTTTTGTCCATAGAAGTCTTCAAATTCTAAGTCACTGGTCAGGATATACTTGCTCCAACTTGGCAATTTACTGTAAACTTGGCCCATTTGCCGATAGAGAATCCGGACACTATCCCGATCGCTTAGCCGCTCCCCATATGGTGGGTTCGCAATTAGGACCCCGTTGATCTTGTCAGTCGTAAAGTCTTTGACGGCCAGTTGTTTGAAATGAATGTCATGCAACAGCCCGGCTTCCCGCGCATTCAGCTTGGCGATATCAATCATTTTACCGTCAATATCGTACCCACTAATATCTAGCTCAGTGTCGTAATCGGCTAAACTATCAGCTTCGTCTCTCAATTGTTGACTCAGGCCAGCGGGAACCCAGTCCCACTTTTCGCACGCAAATGCGCGGTTGAACCCCGGGGCAATGTTGCGCGCCAGTAAAGCGGCTTCGATTGGAATCGTCCCCGAACCACAAACTGGATCAACAAATGGATTATCCGGATACCACTTAGCTAACATCACTAAGGCAGCGGCCATGTTTTCTTTTAAGGGTGCGCCCCCCTTTTCGACTCGGTAACCCCGTTTGAATAAACTAGAGCCAGTTGTATCCAGCGTTAACAACACGTGATCCTTATTAATAGCCACTTCTAATGGGAACAAAGCGCCTGTCTCCGGAAGGTGCCCGCTCCGATGATAAGTATCGGCCAACTGATTAACGATCGCCTTTTTGACGATAGATTGCACGTCGGGAACACTGTGGAGTTTAGAGTTGCGCGATTTACCTTCAACTGGAAATTCAGCGTCCATCGGCAATAACTGGTCCCATGGCAATGCGAGGGTCTTTTCAAACAACTCATCGAACGTATAAGCATCAAATTCACCAACGATGATCTTGATTCGATCAGCCGTTCGTAACCACAAGTTGGTCCGCAAAATATCTTTGATCGTTCCGTTAAATCGAACCCGGCCATTTTCAGTTTGAACTTGATACCCTAAATCTCGTAATTCACGCCCCACTAATGCTTCAATTCCGCTAGCGGCGGTGGCAATTAATCTAAATTCTTGCATAGTTTCCTCCTGCGACGCCTGTTCTGTAGGCGCATCTTGTTGAGTAAAGATTTCCACTAAATTGGTTTCCTCACCTAGTTTAGCATAAGTTGCTAGTTTGCTAACTGATCGAATAAAAAAACTGGGACAAAAGCGAACTTTTGTCCCAGTCTCCTGTCTAAATGTAAATTCCTGTAGGCCATGTTTTGTACCTAGTTAAAGTACAGGGTCTGTTAACTAGGCGGTAATCATCTATCTCGAGATTACTAATCTCCCCCCACATTTAGTTCAGTTCCTTATGTGAAGCGCCCCTACCGTAGTTTGGGTTGCCCGCTCGTGGGGTTTACCGCGTTCCAACTCAACCGTTTCCAATTGAGTATCGTCACTGTGGCACTTTTCAGGAATACTCGGGCATAGCCGAAGCCTTAGCCGTTTTTTCCGCCGTTACCGATAAATCGGTACCCCGGCTTATTTTTTCACCGAGCACGAACACTACAAGCATCGCAGCTTGTGCGAGCATGGACCTTCCTCAGCCGACATAAGCCGACCGCGATTACCCAGAATTTACATCGAATCACAATTATAGACGGTGTGATTCATTTTGATTATTATCTAATTGGGCACCAAAGACATGACGTTCCAAGTTAGACAAACGTTTCAGAATATCCATATTCGTCACCGTACTAGTCGGTTGAGAAGATGGACTGGTTGCACCGACAGCGACTTGCTTGGTAAGCTCGTCAACCTTGGCCCGTAACCGTTCATTTTCATCTGAAAGTTGTTGGTTATCTTTAGTAAATGACTCATAGTCCTTAATGACATTATCTAAGAAGCCGTCAACGTCGGCAGGATCATAACCCCGCATCTTTGGCTTAAACTCTTTTTGAAGGATGTCTTTGGGAGTAAAATTACGTTTAGCCATATTTAAAAACACCTCATTGTTATTCGCGCGATACCCATTCGGCATCCGCATTACTTAAAACATTGTAGCAGACTTTATTCAAAATTAAAACCATTATTCTGTTTTTCTGCATATTCATTGGCACTTTCCTGTAACCAGTCGAAGTCGATCAGGGTCAATGGGTACGGATGAGTGTCACTAAAGTTCCGAATCAAATCATAGTCATACGTGGGTTTCCCGGGGTTATCTGGATCATATACCAGAGTGGCCGCATCCGTATGGGTAACCATAAATTCTTGGTAATTTTTTAATTGTTGCGGATTTTCATACGGTTGTTTACTGACTGGTGCATGAAAATCGACTTGGGCCAGCAAAGTCTGTAATTTAGCTTGGTTATTTTCATTCCAGCGCCCACCAAATTCACCATATGGTAACATCATTGCCACTTTCAATTCTGGATATGTCTTTTTGAGCGTTAACCCTACTTCCGCTGTCCACTGTTCAATACCGAGCTGACCACCCGTTATCAGCCAATCCATACCATCCTCGATCTGCGTCGTTAAGTAATTAGTTAACGCAAACTTAATAACTTTTAGTTTATCATCCTGATCACCAAAGACATTCAACTCGTAACTCCGGTAACCACTAAGCCAGAACCGGCTCATAAAAAAGTCTCCTTTCTGTCACTAAATCGGTCTAAATCAGTTAAAAACTCACAGATATTTCACATTCCCTATTAGTTAATGGTAAAATGTAACATTATTAGGAGGTTGATTAATGTGACGATTCGCTATCCAAACGGTCAAGTTTATCGCCAACCCGGCCCAACTAAATCGAAATCTTCCAAATTTGCCAACGTCAATTTTGGCGATCGTGGAATGAGCTTGGAACAAGAAATCAATGATAGTAACGCCTATTATCTTGAAAATAATATCGCAGTTATTCATAAAAAGCCAACGCCCATTCAAATCGTTAAAGTCGATTATCCCAAACGCAGCGCCGCTGTAATCCGCGAAGCTTATTTTAAACAAGCTTCTACTACTGATTATAACGGTGTCTATCGGGGGAAGTATTTAGATTTTGAGGCCAAGGAGACCAAGAACAAAACGGCTTTTCCGCTAAAAAACTTTCATGAGCATCAAATTAAGCACATGCGCCAGTGCTTAGCTCAAAGCGGAATCTGTTTTGTTATCATTCGGTTTGCGAGTTTGGGGCGCCTATTTTTGTTAACAGCCAGCGACTTATTTACTTATTGGGATCATCAAGGAGATGGTGGTCGCAAGTCAATTCCACTGACGGATATTGAACATTTAGCCGCGGAGCTACATTATCAAATCAATCCACGCATTCCCTATTTGGATGCGCTTGATCATATTATTGATGAGACCTCATCAATTCATTAAAGGAGAACATCATGGCAGGTAACAATGAACAGAACTCACGGGTTGCTCGCAGAAAAAGCCAACCTAAACCACCTAAGAAACACTGGTTTCGGCGGATTATTTTATCCTTAGCTGCACTGTTTGTCATCGGGGTACTCGCTGGTCTAGCACTTTTCTTCTACTATGCGCAGACGGCACCAACAGTCAAACAGAGTGACCTTGTCAATACGGGGACCGCTAAGATTTATGACCAGAACGACAAGTATTTGACCTCTTTGGGAACTAACGACCACGAATACGTTAAGTCTAGTAATATCCCATCCACACTTAAGAATGCCGTCGTCTCAATCGAAGATCGCCGTTTTTACAAGCATAAGGGGGTCGATTATTACCGGATTCTTGGGGCTGCAGTCGGCAACTTAAAAGGTAGCTCACTCGGGATGCAAGGTGGGAGTACCTTGACCATGCAACTCGTTAAACTTGCGGTCTTTTCCACCAGTACTTCGGATCGAAATTTGAAAGTCAAAGCGCAGGAAGCCTGGATTGCGCTTAATCTTGAAAAACATTACAGTAAATCTCAGATTCTGGAATTTTACATCAATAAGGTCTATATGGGTAACGGGATTTATGGTATGGGGACTGCCGCCAAGTATTATTACGGTAAGTCATTAAAAGATCTGAGCCTTAGTCAACTCGCACTGCTCGCAGGTATGCCGCAATCACCAACCTACTACGACCCGACGACTTATCCATCATACGCAACTAGCCGCCGTAATCTGGTGCTGGAAGCGATGTACGATAACAAGGTCATCTCCAAGAGTCAGGAAACTGCTGCTGAAAAAGTCAGTGTCAAGACGGGCTTAACTAGTTCGGGACGTTCAAGCCTAGCGAAGCATGAAAAGACAAATAAAATCTTGGATGCTTACCTGAACGAAGTCCGTCAAGACCTCCTCAAAAAAGGTTATAATTTAACCGATGGCGAGAAAGTTTATACGAACATTGACATGGATGCCCAGAAACGGCTTTATGACATTGCCAACACGTCTCAATACGTCAACTATCCTAATAATGGAAAACAGACTTTCCAATTAGGGGTATCGGTTGTTGACTCATACACTGGCAAGGTCTCAGCTATGATTGGTGGTCGGAAAACCGGTAATGTCACGTACGGAACCAACCGAGCTGTCTGGACATCACGCTCAAACGCTTCGACGATGAAACCGATTCTCGATTATGGACCAGCCATTGAATATTTGAATTGGCCAACTTACAAGTCGTTGTCTGATACGAAATACAAATATCCCGGGACTAACATTTCCGTGCATGACTTTGACAATAATTACTTGGGCAATATGACGATGCGTGAAGCACTGGTTCAATCACGGAACATCCCAGCAATTCGGGCCTTACAAGCCGTTGGTAAAAGCCGAGCCAAAACCTTTGCCAATAACCTTGGGATGAACCTCAAAACCGTTAACTATGCCAACGGGATCGGTGCTGGTGTTTCCACCTTACAAGTTGCCGGTGCCTACGCTGCGTTCGCCAACGGTGGTGTTTATCATAAGCCATACTACATCCGTAAAGTGACTACTTCTGATGGCGTTACGACATCGTATACTAGCACTGGTAAGCGCGCCATGAAGAAATCAACGGCATACATGATTACTGATATGCTGAAAGGGGTCATCAATAGTTCTACTGGGACGGCGACAACCGCTAAGATCAGCGGCGTTTACCAAGCTGGTAAGACTGGTACTGACAACTATGCTTCTCAGTATAAAAACAAAGTACCATCCGATGCCGTCGTTGACTCATGGATGGCCGGTTACACGAAGAATTATTCGGTCGCCGTTTGGACTGGCTATGATAAGTCCACCGAAGCTGGTGGTTATCTAGATACCTCCAACGAAAAGATTTCACAACAAATTTATCGTGCCATGATGAATTACCTTCAACAGTATTCACCAAACTCTGATTGGACCAAGCCAAGCTCAGTTGGCACGACTAAGAAGAACGGTATCGAAGAACTTTACGTTGTTGGTCACCTCTTCTCCAGTAGCGAAGCCTCGTCAGGAACCGCTAGTTCAGCTAGCTCTAGTTCAACAACAACGGGTAGTTCAAGCACCAGCACAGAAGCAAGTAGTCGTAGTTCGGAAAGTAGCAGTAGTAGTTCCGAAGCTGCTTCTTCCTCAAGTAGCGCCGAAAGTTCATCTTCTGAATCTAGTTCAGAAAGTAGCAGCAGTTCGGAAGCAAGTTCAAGCTCCGAAGCAAGTTCCGAAGCGACTTCATCGGAAACACCGACCGCTGATACCAATAACACGACTGAAGGACAATAAGAATCACCCAAGACCACTGAATTCGATTCAGTGGTCTTTTTTTATGTGCACTGTTTTACCGAAATAACACACAAAATTTACATAAACTAAACTCAAAATCAACGTTAACACGGCGAATTACCACTACAATACAAAGTAACTTAATAAACTGAGCAAACCAATTAAGACAAAGGAGTTGCATATCGTGGTTGCCATTAAGCTACACGAATTATCCAAAAGTTTTCAAGGTCCGGTAATCAATCAACTCAGTCTGACGATTCCTGATCAACAAATCACGGCATTAATTGGCCCGTCCGGTTCCGGAAAATCAACGCTCTTAAACATGATTGCGGGTCTCACGACACCTGACAGTGGTCAAATTTCATTTGATAATCAGCCCATTTTTGACGCCGCGACCCATTGGAATCAGCCCCCTGCCCAGCGGCACTTGGCGATGGTTTTTCAAGACTTTGCCCTGTGGCCGCACATGACGGTCCAAGAAAATGTCGCTTTCGCTTTAGAAAAGCATCTGACCAAGCCGGAATTGACTGCTCAAGTCAACTGGGCCCTCGAACAAGTTAGTCTGATTGACTTCCGACATCGTTATCCACGTGAACTTTCGGGCGGGCAACAGCAACGGGTCGCCCTTGCACGGGCACTAGCGACCCAACCGGATTTGATTTTATTCGACGAAGCTTTAAGTGCGCTTGACCCCGAACTGCGCACACGGCTTCAATTAGAAATTCGCGCCCTGATTCACGACCAGCATCTGACGGCCATCTTTGTAACTCACGACCGTCCAGAAGCCTTGCAAGTTGCCGACCACCTCGTATTACTGCAAGGGGGCAACGTGGTGCAGACGGGCACACCAGCACAGCTGTACCAACAGCCAAAATCTCAATTTGTCGCCAATTTTATGGGCACCCTTAATCAGATCAACGCGCACCAGGCCATTCGCCCGGAATATGTCGCAGTCAGTCAAACGGGTACTCAGCAGCCCACTTACCAAGGCTTGGTGCAGCGTTCAACCTTTATGGGCGATCATTTTGATACTTACGTTCAAGTCGGCGCCTATGATTGGCACGTCAAGACCCAGCTACCCTATACCACTGCACCGATCACATTAGGCATCGATCCACATCAAATACTAACTTTTTAGGAGTTGACTCACATGTCTAAAGCAGCAATTATCACATTATCCACGCTCGGCGTGCTCGCAATTGGCACGTCGCTTTATGTTAATCAACATCAGAAAAAAACGTTAACCGCCAACGCGCAAACCAGTCAACAAGTCTTAACAGTATACGCTGCTGGACCTAAACCCCTTTCTGATCAAATCATCCACGGTTTTGAAGCCAAAACTGGCATTAAAGTCAAAAGTTTTGACGGCACGACCGGGAAAATTTTAAGTAAGGTCAAGGCCGAGCAAGGCAATCCCCAAGCTGATGTGCTGATTTTAGCTTCAATGGCCGCTGGCGTCGATTTACAAAAGAATGGCCAGCTATTAACCTATCAGCCTTCTCAAGCTAAACACCTGAATAAACAATTTAAAGATACTAGCCACCAGTTGATCAATTACAGTGCTTCGGCAGTCGGCATCACCTACAATACGCAGCACATCAAATCGGCACCGACAGACTGGTCTGACTTGACAACCACTCCGTATCGCAATCAAGTGACCATTCCGGACCCCCAAACCTCTGGTTCTAGTTTGGACTTCATTAACGCTTATCAAATGAAACACGGTACGCAACTACTTAAAGCCCTTCAAGAAAACGGTGCCGATATCGGGGGTGCTAACAAGGAAGTACTCGATGCAGTCATCACTGGCCAAAAAATCGCCGTCTTTGGTGGGGTCGATTACATGAGTCTAACAGCTATTAAAAAAGGCGAAAAAATTGGTTTCGTTTATCCTAAGAGTGGGACTTTGGTCAATCCACGACCGGCGATGATTTTGAAGGCTAGTCGTCATCAAGCCGCTGCCAAACAATTTATTGACTATCTCTTATCAGCTAAAGTTCAAAGACAAATTCAAAAAAGTAACTTAATTCCAGGTACCACGAGCACTTTGACCGATCCACGCAATGGCGAAGCCATCAAAGCCTACACGGTCAATTGGACCAGTGCCAACGCGGCCCTGACTAAAAACGTTGTCGCATTCAATCAGGTCTTTAGCCAATGAGTAATCATCAAATCCGCTTGTCCTTATCAATCATCACCAGTTGCTTGTTGGCAACTCTGATTATCGGCCCGTTAGTCGCCCTGATTGGTCAAACACTAGTCGGGCAATCGCCAAGCCAGCTATGGTCACAACTGACGCAGCCAACCAACCGTGTGAGCATTCAACACAGTCTGTTCCTCAGTGGGGGCACGGTCGTCGGGACAACCCTGCTAGCCACCCCTTTGGCATGGATCATGACGCACACCCGTTTAACAAAGCTCGCCTGGTTGCATTGGCTCTTGTTAGTGCCATTCATGACACCACCATATATTAACGCGATGGGCTGGTTATATTTCTTTCAACCACACGGATTACTGGCTCAGCTTAATCCGAGTTGGCACCACCAATTTCAGTGGCTATTTTCACCGTTCGGGATGGTCATTATCATGAGTCTGCATTTGTATCCCGTGGCATACTTAGGCTTACGCGCAGCCCTCATGCAATTCAACCAGCGCTGGCTTCAAGTGGCCGAAGTTCATGGGGTCAACACCTGGCAACGACTAGTGCGAATCACATTACCAATCATGTTAGTCCCATACTTAGCTGTATGGATTTTAGTCTTTACCAAAACCTTGGCTGAATTTGGAACGCCAGCCACCTTTGGTCGGAGCATCCACTTCGAAGTTCTGACGACTACGATTCAAAAGGACCTCAACCAGTGGCCCTTAGATTTCCAAAACGGGGTACTCACCGGCACCCTCCTACTGACCATTGCCCTGATTGCCTGGGGTATCCAGCAATGGTTGTTACGCCGGCCAGCTGTTAAGTTCACCGGACAACGGTCAGCGTCACAATATCGGCAGCTTGGAGTGACAACATTAGCAGGCACTTTCGTCACCCTAGTCATCAGTATTGCTATTGTCCTGCCATTCAGTGCCATCGTGCTCCAATCGCTACTCAAACAACGCAGTCTTGGTTGGAGTCCGTCTAATTTGACACTTGTACACTATATAGACCTCTTACGCTTTGATAGTCCTGCCTGGCAGGCCATTGTTACGACCGTCGGATTGGCATTACTGATTAGCAGTCTCAATGTGATCGTTGGTTTATTCTTGAGCGTTGGGAGTTTAACAAAACGTTTTCCCAAGTGGCTGCGACAGTTATGTCATACCTTGGGCGCATTGCCACTCGCAATTCCAAACGTCGTCTTAGCATTGAGCTTAATGATGCTCTTTTCACAGGTGCTGGCGTTCACCAAATTATACGGCACCCTAACCATCCTCCTGATCGCGGATGTCACCTTATTTCTACCAACAACGGTGCAATACTTGACGACCGCCCTCAAGGCCTTTGACTCGGAATTGCTGGCTAGCGCACGCATCTTCGAACCTAGTTTCGGCCGCATTATCCTAAAAATTGCACTTCCGATTCTATGGCCCGCGCTACTCAACAGCTTTGTGATGGCTTTCATTGCCACGAGTCGTGAATTAGTCGTTGCCCTATTGTTACTGCCTTCCGGTATGACGACCGTTTCAACATTTATCTATCAATCGTTCGAACAAGGTGAAGCGGCCGCCGGTATGGCCCTAGCGGTATTAACGGTAGCACTGACATTCATTGGACTGATTGCAGCTAATCACCTGCAATCAGCTACTAAGCCAGTACGCCAGCCAAACGGCATCAGTTGGCACTCAAATCGGTAATCGTCAGTAGCGGAAAACGACTTTGTTTTTTCGTCATCGCCTATCCCAAACTAAAAAGGCTGGTCGCACGAGCGTCAATGTTGACGTCGTGTGACCAGCTTCAATCATCACTGACAAGTTATTTAGAATCATCGGCCGAAACATCACCGGTTTGTTCAACCTCTTCAGCTTCATCATTCGGCATGTTAACAACGGTGACGTTAGCCTCCGTATTACGAACAACATACGCTGTCGTTGAACCTAAGAACAGGCGAGAAATCGCATTAGTCCCAGAGCGACCAATCACGATCAAATCAATATTTTGAGCCTTGGGAACATCGACCGCAATTGTCACTTTGGGTACCCCAGTTTGCCGAATTGTTTCGGCGTGCAACTGATGGGCTGCAACTTGATCCTGGGCCCGCTCCAACAGTTTCTTACTCTGGGCTTGATCAAAACTCATCATATCTGGCGCCGCACTCGTAAAAACATCTGGACTGTAGACGCCAAATCGATTAACATCGATGACATTCAATAAAAATAACTGGGAGTCAAAAACCTTCGCTAAGGCAATCGCATGTTCAAGTGCATAATAAGCATTATCGGAACCATCTAATGGGACTAGGATTCGTTTATACATGGTTGAGACCTCCTGATAAGTTCAATGAGTTACAACATTTATTATCATAATCATAACTTATCTATAATCATCCAGCACCCAATATGCTTATTAATTGTCAAAATAAGATAGCGGTTTATTGATGTTAATCTTAGTACCGTAATATTTTTGCTTGATATACTTTTGAATATCCGCCCGATGGTAAAGTTTAACTAGTTTAAGATAACTAGCACGATGCTCGTTCTTAGCGGCCGTTGCTAAGATATTAACATTATCCCTAGTACTCTTATTCAGACTTTCGTGGAAAATCGAATCCCGTAAAACGTGTAAATGTCCTTCCAAAGCAACCGTATTCGAAATCAAAACTGCATCGACACTTTTAATGATCCGGGGACCAGTAGTATCATCGATCTGTTTGAATTTCAGATGACGGGGATTGCTTGTAATATCCTTCACTGAACCTAAGACACCAAAATTAGCTGCCAGTTTGATCAGGCCCGCTTTTTGGAGCAGTAACAAGCCTCGCGAAGCTTGTGAGGGATTGTCAGCAATTGCAATCGTAGCGCCATCCGGAATTTCATCAACGCTTTGATATTTTTTGGAGTAGATTCCCATTGGTTCCAAATAAGTCGTTCCTAACGCCGCCAACTTGGCCTTGGGATTCTGCTGATTATAAGTTTGGTAATATGACCAGGACTGAAAGGCGTTCACATCAACGTTACCGTCCACCGTGGCCTTGTTCAGCTGAACACCATCCGTGATTTGTTTAACCTTAATCGTTAAGCCCATCTTTTTGGCATCTTGGCTTTTAGCAATGTGCTGCCAGACTTCATAGTCCGATCCCATTGATCCGACCGTAATCGTGGCACTCTGTTGTGTACGGGCCGAATAACTCGTTATTTCATGTAATCCCACACAAATACCAACAATTGCAGCAATACCAATCAACCACCATGCTAATCGTTTCATCGGCTAATTCCCCCTTTATTAATGATGTGTGACGCTCTTAACGAGCCAATCACCAAACAGCTGTACAGCAAAGACTAAGATCAAAATGATGATCATTGCGACAAACGTCACGTCGTTTTCAAAGCGAGCGTAACCAATACTGATTGCAATATCACCCAAGCCGCCCGCACCGATCGCACCAGCCATCGTCGTCAGACCAATCAGGCTAATCACCGTCACGATTGAGACGCGAATCAAATCAGGTAGTCCCTCTTTCAAATAAACCCGAAAAATAATTGCAATGGGACTAGATCCCATGGACTGAGCAGCCTCAACGATTCCTTGGTCAACATCGAGTAACGCATTTTGCACTTGCCGGGCATAAAAAGGAAAAATACCAAAAACTAGTGGGACTAACGATGCCGTGGTCCCCACCGTTGTTCCGATTAAATAGCTGGTCAACGGCGAAATTACGGCCAACAGAATAATAAATGGCACCGAACGGAGTAAGTTGGTTAGCTTGTCTAACACTTGATACGAGGGGCCATCAGCTAAAATGCCATGGGGCTGTGTCACCACTAACAGTACCCCTAAACCCAACCCCAGTATTCCTGCAACCAGCGCGGAAACTGCGGTCATATAGAGGGTCTCTAACGTTGCTTGAATAAATTCAGCTTTCATTTGTAAGACATTCGGAATTAATGCTGTCATTAGTCCACCATTCCCTTCACAACTTCTTCATTGATAATGCGAGTGTGGACACCTTGAGCCGACATATTAGTGACCGCCACATTGAAGGCCGTTAAATCCCCCGTAATAATCGCAATCATGTCACCAACATTTTGACCATCGATCTGGTCGATATTGGCAAACAAAATGTTAACGTCGACCCTCAGCGTCTGCGATAACTGCGAGACAATTCCCTGCTTTGTTGATTGACCAACGAATTTGAACGCAATCAGCTCTTGGTCCGCTGCTAATTCACTCAATTTAATCGTTTTAGTGATTCGCTGAATGGCGGCCCGAACATTGGTAGATGTTTCCACAAAATCAACGGTCAGAGGTGCTTTGGGGGCTGTAAAAACCTCAGCAACGGGGCCCCGCTCAATAATCCGCCCATCAGCCATAACGGCGACATGATGACAAATACTCTTGATGACTTGCATTTCATGCGTAATGAGGACAATGGTAATCCCTAGCTCGCGATTGACCCGTTGTAGCAACTCAAGAATTGCCGCCGTGGTCTTTGGATCAAGCGCACTAGTTGCTTCATCAGAAATCAAGATTTGCGGGTCAGTGACTAGTGCCCGTGCGATTGCCACCCGTTGTTTCTGCCCACCAGATAATTTATCTGGGTAGGTCTGCGCATAGTCCGTTAACCCAACGAGCTTCAGTAGCCGTAATGCTTTGGCGCGTCGGTCCTGTTTACTAATTTTTTGACCCAATAATGGATAAATAACGTTTCCCAACACGGTCCGTGATTGCATCAAGTTGAAGTGTTGAAAAATCATCCCAACGTGTTTCCTGGCTTGACGTAATGCAGCTGGCGATAGCGTTTGTAAGGCCTGGCCATTGACGACTACCTGGCCCGTTGTCGGTGACTGTAATAAATTGATCACCCGTACCAAGGTACTTTTGCCAGCGCCGGAATATCCAATAATGCCATAAATATCACCCGTCTGGATCTGTAGATTGACATCTTGAACCGCGTGAACGACTTGGTGCCCGTCGTCAAAAGTCACTGCGATGTCTTTTAAATCAATGATTGCCTCTGTCATAGTCTGCTTCCTCCCATTAAAAAACGCCCATCGTCTCTAATCTGATTATCAGATTAAGGACGAATGGACGTTTTTCCGTGTTACCACCTTACTTCAAATGACCCTCACAGGCCACCGCACTTCAAGTACCGCCACTGAAAATTCTTAGCGAGACTCTAACCGCATAACGGGCGTAGCCGTCAACGCTTAACCCCGTCAGCTCAGCGTTGAAACTTGCATTATAAGACCATCTTCAACGTTGCGAAATGGCTACCTCGCACCAACCGGCAGTTCTCTAAGGCATTCCAACAACGGCTACTCATCTTAGACGTATTTATTAATATATTTACTTGGTTGTTTACAGTATTGCGCTATTTTAATGAGAAGTCAACATTTAATTATAACCATTTTCTAATTTATAGTGGTGCCCACTGATTTTGGTCCAATGATGTGCATCCCACCGGCTTACCAGGACAGGAAATCCTGGTGGTCCTGTTTTAACCTCAGTACGCTGCGCCAATGACGTGGGCAAACGCCATTGATATGAAACAACGACTAACCCATCCCGAAAAAAAGTGGTAGCGACGCCTCGCACAGGCAATCGCCACCACTTTATTAAAAATCAGTTTTCCCCGATAAGCTTTTCAGCACAGTGTTTAAGACTGGTCTTCACCTAATTTGAATAACGGAATCTTCGGACCAGCATTTGCGCCCGTCTGGCGTTGTGGTTGCGGAGCGGAATTCAAGCGTTGCTCAATACTGCGTTGGCGCTCTGCTTCCACCTGGGCAGCCGTTTTTAAGTTACGCTTCTGCCAGTTCAACAGAATTCGGTCCATATACGTCAAGTTATAGACTTGACGCAGAACTGCTTCCCGCAATGCCAATTCGATAACTTCTGGTTCATAATGGTCTTCGTCGAACCACTTACTAATACTTTCCATTTCGATCGGTGATAAGTCACGGCCAAATTCCGTCTGAATTGCCCGAAAAACCTTTTGCCGACTGTTTTCACTCGTGGCTTGTTCCGAAGCTTGAGTGCTAACTGGCTGCTTTTTGAGCGCAACTGCTAACTTATCATACAGGCCGTCAAAATTATAACGGTCATGAATTTTTTGGTCATCAGCCGTGATCGATTCAATCGTCAGCAATTTTTTGGCTAACATTTCATGTAGCCGCTGAAAAACGGCATTTGTCGATTCACCTAAACTCTTGGCAATTACCGCAGCATCTGGGAATTGATTACCCTGATCAATTAACCGTTTGAACTGCAAATAAACCAATAATTCATCGTTTGTGACCCCAATTTCACGATAGTGGGCCAATAATGCGTTCGCAATGGTCGTTTGACCATCATTCACTAACGCGGCAGCTAAGGACTCCATCTCGTTATCATCCTTTCACTATTAAGAGCGTGAGACTAGGTCCCACGCTCTTAATAAAACTAACCTTCAATTAAAGTTTACGGGTAAATCCGGTTCAACAACCGTGGGAACGGAATTGTCTCCCGCACGTGATCTTCGGCCGTAATCCAAGTCAAGAATCGCTCGAGTCCCAAACCAAAACCAGCATGAGGAACACTACCATACTTACGTAAATCTAAGTACCAAGCATAGTCGTCTGGATTTAAGCCGGCTTGTTTGATCTGGTCAAGTAAGTAATTGTAATCAGTTGCTCGTTCTGACCCGCCAATAATCTCACCATAGCCTTCTGGGGCTAATAAATCCGCACAAATCACCACGTCGTCCCGGGTTGGATGCGGCTTCATATAAAATGGCTTGATAGCTTTCGGGTAATTCAAAACGAAGACGGGTTGATCGAAGTGATCAGCCAAGAAGGTTTCTTCTGGTGAACCAAAATCAACACCCCAATCCACGTCAAAGTCATTTTCTTTCAACAATTCAATGGCTTCATCGTAACTGATTCGTGGATAAGGTAACTTGGTGTACTTCTTCAACGTTTCAACATCACGACCTAAAATGTCGAGTGCGTATTGACAATGATCAATCACACCTTGAACAAGAAAGGCAATATAACGTTCTTGAACTTCCAAACTTTGTTCTTGATGCATGAAAGCCATTTCTGGTTCAATCATCCAGAACTCAATTAAATGCCGCCGAGTCTTGGACTTTTCAGCCCGGAATGTTGGGCCAAAAGTAAAGACCTTTCCGTAGGCCAAAGCTCCGGCTTCGGCGTATAACTGACCACTCTGTGATAAGTAGGCATCCCGATCAAAATATTCAGTATGGAACAATTCAGTTGTCCCTTCAGGTGCACTCCCAGTCAAAATTGGTGAGTCCATCTTAATGAAACCTTCTTGATTAAAAAATTCATACGTTCCGCGAATGACTTCATTACGAATGTTCATGATTGCCCATGGCCGCTTAGAACGTAACCATAGATGCCGGTGATCTAGTAAGAAGTCCACCCCATGTTCCTTAGGCGTAATTGGGTATTCTTCACTTTCACCAACGACTACAATGTCTTCAACTTCGATTTCATAACCGAACTTTGAACGACTGTCTTCATGAATCACACCCGTAATCCACATACTGGCTTCTTGCTTAACTTCCTTAGCGAGTTCAAAAACTTCTTCGCTAACTTGGCTCTTAACAACGACACCTTGGAAAAAGGCGGAGCCATCACGTAATTGTAGGAAGGCAATCTTACCACTTGAACGTTTATTAGTGAGCCAAGCCCCAATCTTTACTTTTTCGTCGACATGGTCCTTAGCATCGATAATGTTGATCTGTTGCACCATTTACTTACATCCTCCAATTACTTTGCTTGTTCAGCAATTTTTTCTGTCATAAATTTTTGTAACCGTCGATGGGCCTCTCGCAAGGAATCGATATCAGTTGCATAGCTTAACCGTAAACAACCGGGCATGCCAAACGCCTCTCCAGGCACTAAACCGACATGGGCTTCTAATAACACTGCCGTCACAAAGGCCGGTGCATCTGCATAGCCTGTTAAACGCAATGCTTCCGTAATATCTGGGAACAAGTAAAAGGCTCCCGCTGGTTTGCCAGCAGGCATCTTAAACCCAGGTAAACGCTCGATCAGTGGGTATAGTTCGTTTAACCGCGCTTCAAAGCCCTGACGCATCGTTTCAACCGATGATTGGTCACCACTAAAAGCTTCAATCGCAGCATATTGTGATACGGCGGCTGGGTTGCTAGCAGCGTGACCTAACACGACCCCCATCTTAGCCATGATGGTTTGTGGCCCGGCAGCATATCCGATACGCCAACCAGTCATGGAATAGGCTTTTGAAACCCCATTGATCAAAACCACGTGATCCATATTAGCATCATCTAATTCTAACACGGATGTAAATTCATTACCGTTATATAATAACTTTTCATAAATTTCATCCGCAATTACCAAAACGTCGTGTTCAACGGCCCAGTTCACGATCGCCGTCAATTCTGCACGGCTGAATACCAGACCGGATGGATTCTGTGGCGAATTCAAGACTAAGGCCTTCGTCTTAGGCGTCCGCTGCGCTTCCAAATCAGCAGCGGTAAACCGCAACTGTTCATCGGTGCTAACTTCGACTGGCACACCACCAGCTAATTTAACTTGCTCCGAATAGCTGACCCAGTATGGGACTGGTAATAACACTTCATCGTCGGGATTCAGAATAACTTGGAATAACGTAAACAACGCCATTTTTGCGCCATCCGTTACGACGATCTGATTAGGATCAAAATGGTAGTGATGGTCAGCTTCAATTCGCTGACTGATGGCTTGTTTTAAAGCTGGTAATCCAGTTGCCGGTGTGTAGAAACTCGCTTGACCATTTTGAATACTATCAATGGCTGCTTGCTTAATGTTATCCGGGGTCTGAAAATCCGGTTCACCGATTCCTAAATTGATAACGTCAACGCCGTCCGCCATCATTTGCTTGGCAGTCGCACTGATCTTCAATGTCGCTGACGGTTGAACCTGCATTACTTTACGCGATAATTCCATGTACATCCGCACTCCTTTAACCTTAAATGTTAATAATTGATTTCAGCTGGTTTCCATTAGAATACTGCAAAATTTCATAACATAAATTCTTTTTCTGGTTCAAGTACGTAATTTCCCACACGACCGTCCCATCATACTTCCCAAGCGTCGCTTTGATAACCTTGCTAGGATTGCGTTTAGACCAGACCTTTTTCAAGGCTTTCGTACGTGAAATCCCAGCGGACTGTTTGATAACGGTCGTTTTATGATGTTTATTCGCGTTAATTAACGCGTATACCGGAACATTTTTACTCGACGTTCCCGTAACGACGTAATAACTACTGGTGCCATTGTACTGTGAAAAGGCCGTCGTGGTCTTTAGCTTGCCCTTGCTGACGGCCAGACTATACGCCGTCTTCTGGGCTTGGTGCATTGGCCGTTGTGCGGCCCATAACGTGCCATAGACCGCCACGATAATAGCTAAAATGACGACCAGAATAATCATAATGAGTCGCTCAGGGCGCCTTCTACGTTGAACTCGCATATGCTCTTCCTTTCAAAAACAGATAAATTAATTATAGCAAATTTAACTGATTGCGGAATGGTTTCTTACTTAGTTTTGAAAAAACTTTGAAGTTCCTGCGTAATCATCGTCAATGAACCGGTTGCGGGCGGCAACGTTTTCGGTAAAGCTTTAAGAATCGTCTGCCCGTATCGTTTCGTCATCAAACGGTCATCGAGAATCACCGCTGCCCCTCGGTCTTCATCCGTCCGAATCAACCGGCCGATTCCCTGACGTAACTTCAATGCCGCTTTCGGTAACGCTTCGTTATAGAACGGATTGAGTTGTGCTTGCCTTAGTTGTTGATAACGGGCCTTGGTTGTCGTCTGGTCGGGCGATTCAAACGGTAATTGCGTGACGATCAACAATTCCAACTGTTCTTGTGGCAAGTCGATCCCCTCCCAGAAACTACCGGCACCCAGGAGAATGGCATCGTCCCCCTGCATAAAGCGACGAAGCAGCTTTTCACGACTACCATTGACGCCTTGAGCCAAAATTTCGCGAACACCAGGTAGATCCGTTTGATGCAAACTGTAAAAGACTGCTTCAATCATATTCAGTGAATTGAACAAGACCAACGTTTGCTTAGGCGCTGCCATCACGATGTCGTGAATCGCATGCGTCAAGTATGCCACGCGCTGCTTGCCACTGGGTGCTTCCGCCGCAGTAGCATCCGTAGCGACGAATAGCCGTGCCTGGTGTTCTAAATCAAACGGTGTTGATAATCGGTGATGCTTAGCCGTTGCTTGGTCAATATCCAATTGCGAATAAACGTACTGAGATTTCCCAGTGGCAAATAGCGTGGCACCAGTTAATAGTGGCGCACTGAAGTAAGGATATAGTTGCGTCTTAAAATACCCTTGCGTATCGATCAAGCTACCCGCGAGCGTGAGACTGCCGCGATCATGCCATTGATTAAGGCTCACCCAGAAGACCCGTTGTTCCCGCGAAGCTGGCACTAACCACGTTTGTAATAACTCATAGCCCTGACGAAGATGTTGAAGACGATTGTCAAAGTCGTCGAGAACGTGTTGTTCACTAGGCAAGATTTGCGATTGATCATGTTGATACTGCTCATTTAATTGTTGAAACTGTAAAAAACAGTTTTCAATGGCCGTTTGTAATTGTTTGATCAGCGGATTGTGGGCCGCAAAGAAATCAGTCAACTGATCCGTGGTGATTCCTAATTCAGCAGGCTGATTGCCGCCCTTTTGTGCTGGTACAAACGTTCTGGCTAGCGCCGCCTGCAGTTGTTGCAGGTGTAGGTCAGTATCATTCAATGAATTATCTAATAATTTCAGACGATAATCGGCCTGTGGTTGTTCCGCGAACAGTGCCCGTAAATTTAGACTATGTTCCGTGTCAATGCGACTGATCAAGCTGTGGCAGGTCGCCATGTAGCCATTGAAATCAAACGTCTGCCGTGAGTCACGAACGACGCCATCTGCCAGATGCTGGGCCTCATCAAGAACCAGCAGTGGCCGCTCTTGACGGCTACCCAGTTGGGCCACGTGGCGCATCAGGTAGGCATGATTGGTAATGATAAAAGTCGCTTGCGCGGTCAATTGATCCCGAAAGCGTAAGAAATCTTCCTTAAAAAACGGGTCATCAGCTTTCAACGAGGCCACGCCATGATGGGCGATTTCGCTAAAGTACGGCGCTTGATACGTGCTCAAGTGCAATTCATCCAGATCACCAGTCGTTGTCATCGTTAACCACACTAGCACGCGCAACTTCAATAATTGCGTTTGCTTCGAATGTTCATGCAACGCCAAGCCACGGGCAAACCGGTTTAAATCAACGTAATGCTGATTACCCTTAATCACAACCGCCGTCACAGGATTAGGCAACAACTGATTCAACAACGCCACACCCTGATCACGTAACTGCGTTTGTAAGACCGTCGTCGCCGTGCTAACGACCACCTGTTGACCATCCTGTGCCAAGTAGGCGAGTGGCAGCAAATACCCGAGTGTTTTACCCGTTCCGGTCGGTGCTTCAATCAGCAATGGTACTTGTTCAGCAGACTGTTTTGAGTAGTGCCGATAAATCTGGTTCATCATCCGGGCCTGTTGTGGCCGATAAGTCAAACGATCACCAAAGATATGCTGCTTTTGTACTTTCGTCAACGGATAGCGTGCCGCTTTACGACCCGCGGCTTGCTGTGGCAATCGCTGTTTACGCAGAGCGAGCCCGTTTTTGATCACTAAGTCAGTTGGTAACTGCTGTGGATGTTGTTTGCCCTGTTGAAAGGCGTATGCAAACAAGTCAGCCGTTTCACGTGGTAACTCCGGTGCTAATTGCACCATTTGTTGTAACGTGATCAATGGTAAGTGTGCGAGCCGCTGTTGTAACGTGATAAACAAGTGGGCCGTAGCAATTGCATCACTATCCGCAGAATGCGGATGATTATGGTCAATCGCAAGCAAGTGACTCAAGTCCCGCAACCGAAAACTCGAAGCAGTCGGTAACAGAATTTGGCTAAGAGACACAGTGTCAACGGCCTGAATTGGTAGTTCTGGATAACCGACACGCTGCAATTCTGAATTGATAAATGGCAGGTCAAAGTTCACGTTGTGGGCGACAAAAACAGTCCCTTGTAATAAGCTGTATACCGTACCAGCCAGATCATCAAAGGGTGGTGCTTTGCGCACCCGTGCATTGCTGATCCCCGTTAAATTCTCGATAACGGCCGGAACCGTTGTTAACGGATTAACGTCCGTGGCAAATGTATTAATTATTTTATTATTCTTAACAAACGCGCAACCGATTTGAATAATCCGGTCGCCGTCCTTCACACTAGTTCCAGTAGTTTCAATATCAACTACCGCATAAGTTGTGTTTGGTTTCATGGTCATTTCCCCAAGTTATGGATTGTAAAGATGTTCATTAGATTGGTTACCGCTTGAATCCGTCATCAACACTAACGCTGATGTTCGACCAACTAATCGATCTTTATGGCATATCACGTGCGATGTGTTTGTAATCAGACTGAAGGCTGGTCCAAGTAGCGCTACACTTGGTCTCGACCACTAACTTTAACGGTTCGTCGGTCAGCCCAACTTAGCTGAGTTCAACCTACTAAACTGTGCCAGTGACACAAGTCGTCCTGATGACGCAAGCCGCTTGGCTCATCCTCCACACCGATCGTCACACATACGTCACGTCGATCCTTGTAAATTATAGCATATTCGGCGTAGGGAACTCAGCCCAACCAACTCTTAAGCCAAATTCGTCAGTCTGAGGACAACGGGCAGAGACTGGTCAAGAGTATGATTGAGCAACGATAAAGTTCATGAAAGTGTCTCGGCGTACATCTGCCATAACACAGTCAGCTGAGTACGCGCGCTTGAATAGCCGGCACTGCTACCCAAAATTTACTTTCCTAATTAGTGAATTCTGGGCCACGTAGTCCGTCACAAGCAGCTCAACTTCTTTTTCATCATTATCGGACTGATTTCTAATCATTTACTAATTTTAACATAGTAATCGATCTTCGTCTGCCGTTGATAACCAGTCTGTCCATACGCCCCTCACGTGAATGATTTAATTTAATTAAATTGTTACTTTTCAAACCAGTTTAACTTACATTTCAACTGAATTCAGCGCGTTCGCCGGGGTTAGCGTGGCAAAAGAAGCGCTAATAAGGTATTATGAAGCTATTATTAATCTACTTACAGAAAGGCAGCGACACGATTGAAAGATCTAGCTACCGGTACTAGTCATGCCAAAATTATTTTAATTGGCGAACATGGTGTGGTTTACGGACAACCCGCCATTGCCTTGCCGATTTCGACCATCCAAATGCAGGCCATTATTCACCGCCGTGATGCGGCGCAGACGGTCAAAAGCCGTTACTTCAACGGCGACTTTAAGATGATGTCTGCCAACTTAGGCGGTATTCAGACGCTCATTAGAACCTTACTTGCACGTTTTGGTGCCCCCGAGCAGGGCTTCGATATTCACATTACGAGCGACATTCCCTCTGAACGCGGAATGGGGTCCTCAGCCGCAGCAGCCGTGGCCGTAACGCGGGCTTTTTATGATTTCTTCGACCGACCACTCTCCCACCAAGAATTATTGGCCACTGCCAATGTGGCGGAAAGTTACACGCATGGTCAACCCAGCGGCCTAGACGTTGCGACGGCCAGTGCCAAAAGTCCCGTCTGGTTTGTCAAGGGTCGTGAGAACTTTCCGATTCCGGTAAAGCTTCCCGGCTATTTAGTCATCGCGGACACGGGTATTAAAAGTCAGACCAAAGTTGCAGTGGCGACTGTTCGCAACTTACTAATGGTTGAGGGTGCGACGATTCAAGCACGCATTGATGACTTGGGCCGATTGACTCGTCAGACCCGAACCGCGCTTGAAGATGGTGACATGGGGGCCCTGGCAACAGCCCTAAATGGTGCGCAAGATGACTTACGTTCCATGGGTGTCAGTCATCCTGCCCTTGAACAACTACTCGCAGTGGCTCGCCAAAATGGTGCGCTCGCTGCCAAATTAACCGGTAGTGGTCAGGGCGGTTGCTTGATTGCGCTCGCTCCGGAAGCCAGCATCGCCAACCAATTATCACAAAAATTGGCCGCAGCCGGTGCGACTGCGACTTGGGTCGAACCACTTTTGTGCGATGACTAATTTTAATTTTGGAGGAAAAGACATAGTGAAAACCGTTACGGCAAAGGCCCATACTAACATTGCGTTAGTTAAATATTGGGGGAAAAAAGATGCGGCGCTAATGCTACCACAAAATGGGAGTATTTCGCTGACCCTTGATCACTTCTATACCCAGACCAGTGTGACCTTTGATGAGCATCTTGATACTGACCAAATTTACTTTAACCATCAACACTTACCCACGGGCAAATCAGCACGAATCAGCCAGTTCCTCGACCTTATTCGCCAGCGCAGTGGTCAAACCAACTATGCAACGGTCAAAACCGAAAATCATGTGCCGACCTCAGCTGGCTTAGCCTCTTCCGCCTCCGGATTCGCGGCCTTAGCAGGGGCTGCTAGTCGTGCGGCTGGCTTACAACTAGATGCGGCTGATCTATCACGACTAGCACGCCGCGGTTCAGGCTCTGCAACCCGCTCAATTTTTGGTGGTTTTGTCGAATGGCATGCCGGCCATGATGATCAGAGTTCTTACGCGGAAGTCTTACAAGACCCGGTCGATTGGGACATTCAAATGATCGCCGTTGTTTTGAAGGCTACCAAAAAGCCAATCAGCTCAACGGACGGCATGGCACGGGTCGTCGCGACATCCCCCTACTATCCAGCTTGGGTCACCACGGCTGAGACGGACTTGAAGCGAATGCGCCAAGCCATTGCCGATCGTGATCTCACTGCTGTTGGCCAAATTGCTGAAACGAACGCAATGCGAATGCACGCGCTTAATTTGAGCGCTGAGCCCGCCTTTAACTACTTCACCGCAGATACACTGACGGCCATTCAAGCAGTCAACGACTTGCGTTCACACGGGATAAACTGTTATTATACTTTGGACGCTGGCCCAAACGTCAAAATCATTTGTGCGGGTCAAGATACCGACACCATTATGACCGGGTTACAACAACATTTTGACGCTGATCAATTAATCGTCGCTAAACCAGGTCCAGGTATCACGATAACGGAAAAATAATTCAGTTTAATTTAAAATGATCAGCGATGGTCATGAAAGGATATGATGGCATGATAACGGTGAAAGCCCCTGGAAAACTCTACATTGCCGGTGAATACGCCGTAGTGGAAAGTGGTTATCCAGCAATTATTGTTGCACTAGATCAATTTGTGACGGCAACGATTTCACCTAGCGAAACGATTGGGAGCATCGTTTCTGAGCAGTATCAAGAAAACTCAATCGTCTGGCGACGTCAGGGAGACGCGATGGTTTTTGATAATCGTGACAATCCCTTCCATTATATTTTAGCGGCAATCAATCTCACTGAAAGTTATGCCCATGAATTAGGGCGTGAACTTGGTGTTTATCATCTCGGTATCAATAGCGAGCTCGATAGTGCTGATGGTAAAAAATACGGTCTCGGCTCTTCAGCAGCGGTGACCGTGGCAACCGTCAAAGCACTATGTCAGTTTTACCATTTACCGATGGATAAAAATAAACTGTTCAAATTAGCCGCGATTGCCCATCTATCCGTGCAAGGCAATGGTTCGCTTGGTGACATTGCTGCCAGCGTCTATGGTGGCTGGATCGCCTACCATTCATTCGATCGGCAATGGTTACACCTACAACAAGCTCAGTCAAGCTTAAGTGATTTGTTGACAATGCCGTGGCCCGATCTAAAAATCGAGTTACTGACCCCTCCAGCAGCCTTACGTTTGATGATTGGTTGGACGGGTTCACCGGCCTCCACATCACACTTAGTCGATAAAGTGGCCTTAGTCAAGGCGAAGCAACGTAGCGAATACCAGACCTTTCTAAAAGCCAGCAAAGCTTGTCTAAAACGTATGATCACTGGTTTTCATCACAGTGACTTGCACGTGATTCAAACCGAGTTGCGAACGAATCGTCAACTACTTCAGAAATTGGGCTATTTCAGTCACGTGACAATTGAAACACCCCTGCTGCAGCGTATGATTCAACTCGCCGAAAGTGCTGGGGCGGCCGCAAAGACTTCGGGCGCTGGTGGTGGTGACTGTGGGATCGTTTTGATTGATCAAACCATCGACCCACGACCATTATTAGCTGCGTGGGCTCACGATGGTATCGAACAACTTAACTTAAACGTGCATACGGTTCAGGATACCGTTTTACCAAATTCTTAAGCAGTTTATTGACGAGCCTGGCAGCCTTGCTGGACTCGTTTTCAGATTCTAAATTAATTGGAGGTGGCACCGTGCCACAAAGTCAACAATCTCATCGGAAAGATGAACATGTTTCGTTAGCTGAAAAGTATTTTCATGGCGAACAAGCCAATGCCTTTGACCAGGTCCGGATTCGCCACGACGCATTGCCGGAAACTGCCGTGGCCGACGTCGATTTAGCCACCACCGTTGGCCAGTGGCATTGGGACAGCCCCCTCTACATTGAAGCGATGACTGGGGGCTCACAGCGAACGGGCGAAATCAACGCTCGTTTAGGCCGCATCGCTGCAGCTTGTGGCTTACCGATTGCGACCGGCTCTCAAAGTGTCGCCATCAAAGATCCCCAAGTAGCCCCCACTTTTGCCACGATGCGTGACCACAATCCGAACGGGCTGATCTTTGGCAATCTTGGTGCCGGCCACCCGTTATCTGCGGCCCAAACAGCGATTGCAATGCTCCAGGCCGATGCGCTCGAGCTCCATCTCAATGTCGTTCAAGAAATCGTCATGCCAGAAGGCGATCGTGACTTTCATTGGCTAACTAACATTTCGGACTTAGTCCAAGCCTTAACGGTACCAGTGATCGTCAAAGAAGTGGGCTTTGGTATTTCCCGCCCCACGATGCAACAGCTCTACGCTGCCGGCGTACGCTACCTAGATTTAGGCGGTCACGGTGGGACTAACTTTGTCGACATTGAGAATCGCCGACGTGCTAACCGCGATATGGCCTACCTTCACGACTTTGGCCTCACCACGGTTGAGTCCTTGCTAGGCGTTCAGAACCGACCGGATGATCTCACGGTCTTAGCTGCTGGTGGCGTTCGACAGCCACTCGACATCTTAAAAGCGTTGATGTTAGGCGCTGACGCGGTCGGCATGGCTGGCACCGTGCTACACGCTTTACTCCATCATACGGACGACGAAGTCATTGCGATGCTGACGGATTGGCAGTCGCAATTAAAACGCCTATTTGCACTCGTCGGCGTAACGCGTGTTGATCAATTCAAAAGTAGCCGTATTCAGGACAAGATTCTGTTATCACCTGAACTTGTTAACTACAAGCAATCGATTAAAGATTAAAACAAAGCGTGTCATCACAAACTACGGAATGTCATTCTATACTTGTGATGACGCGTTTTTGTTATAACCAAGTACACCAAAAAAGCAGTGTGCCCCTATGGCGAGCACTGCTTTTTGATCGTGGTAAAGAAAATAATTTCCATCATCTATTGATTGCTATTTTGACACGTATTGGTAGCGGTTCACGTACGTCCGTGGCTGACCAGCCCGTAGAACAACATCGCCAAAGCCATGATGATTAATAGCATCCGGCAAGGTTTGCAATTCCACGGCCAGCGCATGGTAGTCCCCTAAACGATACGACTGCGTTCGTTCGGGATTAGCGGTAAAGATAACTAAACCATTGCGATCCGTGTTGATGAGCAGTCGCCCGTGAGTCGTTGCCAACACGCCAGCGGGTTCATCCTGGTGGTCAAGCACATAGCAATCATCGTATTCCGTCCTGCCAGTTTCTTGGATCAATCGATCGAGCTGCGATTGAATCGTTGGCTGCTCACGAAAGTCATACGCTGGTGACGGGACGTAGAAGACGCCGGTCGGAACCTTCTCGTGATTCGTATGAACTAGCTTGGTCGAGTTGATACGTAATTGCTGGGGATTAATCAGTGCGGCCTGACCATCAAGATTAAAGTAAACGTGACAGGTCGGATTGAATAACGTATCAGCAGTGGTCACCCCGTGATAGCTGATTTGAACCTCATCATCGGCCGTTAACGTATAGCTTACAGTTACCGTCAAGTCGCCTGGAAAACCATCGTCAGCGCTCGCTAGCGTTGTCGTCAATGTGACAGTGTCGCCATCAGGATCAAAACGAGCTCGAAAATTATGCGTTTGTAAGCCATGATTGCCACCGTGTAGCAAATGCTGGCCGTTATTTGGTGGTAAGTGATACGTCTGCCCATTCAAGGAAAACGTCGCGTTACCGATTCGGCCAGCAACTCGACCCACTGTTTTGCCGACTTGATAAGGCGTCTCGATATAATCCGCCAAGTTATCAAAGTGAAGCACTAATGAGTGTGGCTGGCGGTCGACCTGCACTTCGAAGTCATACCACGTTGCCGCATAACTCAACACTTTTAGTTTGCTATGATGGATATTTTCAATCGTGTATAAATAGACTGACTCGCCTTGATACACACCAAATGGTACTGCAGAAATCGTACGCCTCATTCCCTTCGATCAGTGCGGATTGAACTAGTTCTGTGTCAATGTTTGCGTGGTACCATCCACTTGAACATCAATCGGTTCCCCGGCAATCAACTTCAAAGTCGTCCCATCGTGATCAACCGTGACTTCAATAATCCGATCACGGAAGACCTGACGGAAAGAATACTTCGTCCATTGTTTTGGTAAGAACGGCCGGTAACTCAGTTGTCCATCATGAACACGCATGCCAGCAAATCCTTGGACCATCGCAATCCAACCACCAGTCATTGAGGTGATGTGAAGACCGTCGACCGTATCATTATTGTAATTGTCAAGATCAAGCCGTGCCGTCCGGTTATAGAAAGCCACAGCCTTGTCTTCATAGTGTAAGTCAGCAGCTAACACGGCATGGATGGCTGGTGACAAGCTTGATTCGTGAACCGTCATCGGTTCGTAGAAATCAAAATTGTGTTTCAATTGTGTCTTTGAGAAATCATCAATAAAGTCATACATCACTTGTAACACATCACCTTGCTTGATATAAGGTGACCGTAAGATGTGGTCCCATGACCAATGCTGATTAATTGGTAACTGGTCAGCTGGAATTGCGGAAACGGGCGTTAAATCCTTATCCAGATAACCATCATGTTGAACAAAGATATCCAGATCCTTGTCATATGGTAAATACATCCGATCAACGATATCTTGCCAGTGGGCACGTTCTTCAGCAGTCACGTTTAAGGCCGCTGCTTGGTCGTCACTAACCTGATCTAAAATTTCAAGCGTGTACTTCAACGTCCATTGCGCCAAATAATTGGTATTAAAGTTATTATCAACGTTGTTTTCATATTCATCTGGGCCAGTGACCCCATGAATCATGTACTGCTGATTACGTTTGCTGAAGTGCACCCGGTCTGCCCAGAAACGAGAAATCTCCGTCAACACTTTACTGCCTTCATGTAAGACGTATGATGTATCACCGGTATAACGCGTGTAGTTATAAATAGCAAAGGCAATGTCGCCGTTACGATGGATTTCCTCGAAAGTGATTTCCCACTCGTTGTGGCATTCAATCCCATTGAAGGTCACCATTGGGAACAATGCCCCATCAAGCCCTTGTTGACGAGCATTATGATAGGCACCATCCAACTGCTTATAACGATACATCAGTAAGTTGCGGGTAACTTCTGGTTTGGTAATCCCCAGGTAAACTGGAACGGCAAATGCTTCCGTATCCCAATAAGTCGCACCACCATACTTTTCACCAGTAAAGCCCTTTGGTCCAATATTCAACCGTGGATCATCACCATAATAAGTACTAAAGAGTTCAAACAAATTGAAACGCATGCCTTGTTGGGCCTCGGTATCGCCTTCAATTTGAATATCTGATTGTTGCCACCGATCGGCCCAGCCCGCTTCATGGGCCGCCAATAAATCATCGAAAGATTGGGCGCTGACCGTATCTGTCAGACGTTGAAGTGCAGTCATAATGGCATCATCAGTCGGATAATCCCGCGACGTAACCACGACGACCCGCTTTTCAAAACTAACGCTGGCCCCAGCTTCTAACGTACCGAAGTAGCGATCAACCGTGGCTGTATCAGTCACTTCGGCCGCTTTATGGGTTAAACTCGTTACATAACTAACTTGCATCCCAGAGGTAAACTGTGGGGTCCCAAAATCATTTGGTACCGTCTGAGCAATTAACCGATCATCCGTAACTTCGTGGACGTTCCAGAAATGTTCATCGTAGTTCGCATCTTCGTTCTTAACGTCAGCATCCAGTGCGGAAGCAACTTTTAATTCCACCGCTTGATCGCTCAAGTTTTCAAACGTCACCTTCTGGACCGAAAGTTCTTTTTGCGCAACACTCAAGAAACGCTCAAAGGTCACGCGAACCCGTTGACCATCTTGATCAACGATAAATGATCGTGTCAAAGTCCCGTGTTGCATATCCAAATCAAGTTTAAAATCGCTGAAGTTGGCAGTTGCCAAGTCGATCTTAGTCCCATTGAGTTTGAAATTGATTTTGATGAAATTGACGGCGTTGATAACCTTGCCAAAGTATTCTGGATAGCCATTCTTCCACCAGCCAACCCGGGTCTTGTCTGGATACCAGACACCGCCAAGATAAATACCGGGAAGCGTATCCCCAGTATAATCTTCTTCAAAGAAGCCGCGCATGCCCATGTAACCATTTCCTAGACTAGTCATTGATTCTTGCAGCCGTTTGTTTTCTGGTTTGAAATCAGTCGTCAAGACATGCCATGGATTAACATCAAAAATTCGTTTCATAAGTTAATTCCTCCTAGTTTTTGTACGTTTCTTTGATCAAACCAACTGTGCCCGCACCTACTGCAAGGACGATCCCAGCAAAGATGAACATGTTGGCTTGTGAATTGCCAAATAATGGATATAATGCAAAGCTCAATAAGGACGCAACAATTTGTGGCAGGCAGATTGAGCCGTTAAAGAGACCCAAGTAAGTCCCCATGTGTTCGCCAGATAAGGCGTTGGTTACCATCGTCAATGGATACGTATTCATTGCGGCCCAGGCCATCCCAACCAGAATAAATGAGACGACAAGTGCTGATTGACTGTGAATGAAGAAAATTGAGAAGAAGCCAATTGCACCAAGTAATAAACTCAAAGCATAACCAAGTTTATGCCGATTATTCGGAACCTTGGCTAAAACATATGACCAAACAACCGCGGCAACGGACTGAACAGCAGATAAGATCCCGTACCAGTTACCAGCGGCTTGGTAGCCTGCAGAACTGGCATTAGTGGTGTGCCAAACGTTGGCAGCCATTGCACCGGTTGAGTATGTCCATAAGTATTGAAATGCCATCCAGCAGAAGAATTGAACTAAGGCTACTAACCAGAAAACCTTTGGTGCTTTCTTCAAGAGTGCCAACCAGTTACCACCAGATTTATTAGCGCTTTCATCAATGCCGTGATACTTCGCGTAAGTTACGGGATCATATTCCCGCACCCGGGCAATCGTGATAATCGTTGAAACCACTAAGATTGCTGCTCCAATATAAAATGACCAGATCACTGAATTGGGAATAACACCTTTACTAGCCGTATTGGCGACCCCGAACAAGGTCAACAGGAATGGGAAGATTGCCGCAATGACGGCACCAGTATTCAACAAGAAGCTTTGAATCCCATAGGCGTAACTCTTTTGGTCATCGTTGACCATATCCCCGACCATCATCTTGAAAGGTTGCATTGCGACGTTAGACGATAAATCAAGAAATGCCACGGTAATCGCACCAAAAACTAAGGCCGCCATGGAAGCGTAACCAAATCCAAACGAGCCAGAATTGGGTAGTAGTAACATCACGATTGCCGCAACGACTGTTCCCAGAATCAAGTAAGGTAACCGTCGCCCGCCTAAACGTGGGGCCCATGTTCGGTCGGATAAACTCCCAATGATCGGTTGAACGATCAAACCAGCAAGGGGTGGCAAGATGAAAAACCAGCCAAGGTTATTTGGATCCGCGCCTAAAGTTTGGAAGATCCGGCTCATCTGTGAGCTCTGAAGTGTAAATGCCATTTGAACACCGAGAAAACCTAGACTCATCATCCAAATCTTATTGGATGACAGTTTCGGTAATCCGGCCGTTGTTTTAGATGTTTCTTTCACAATAAAGCCTCCCAAAAATAATATCAATCGCTTGAGTACAAGTTAGATTATAAAACCGCTTCCAAAATTATGCAAGCGTTTGCGTTAAATTGCATGAAGGCGTTTTACTTATTGACATCCGTGCCTATTTGGCATGAAATCGGCTAATATCAAGGGTTCAAATAGTATTAGCTGATACATCGATTCATATAAAATTCACATATAATTCATAAAAAAGTCATTATATTGCATGCTGTTGCATGAACAAATAGATGCAGTCGCTGAAACGTTGCGTGCCGTTGCACTAATAAACCGTTCCAGCCGACGGATATCATTTTGTAAATAAATAATAATTTTCAATAATCGATTGTAAATCAGCATCGCTTTCCATTACCCGACACTAATTATTCAGTTTTAAAGCGCCAATACGCCATTTTCTGTCGAATATTGGCGCAAAAAAATCGTGTGTTCAGGCCGACTTAGCATAAACACACGATTCCGAATAATTCAGTTATTAATCCGCATTGGCAATCTTTGCAAAGCCATCTTGTAAATCCGTATTTTGTGAACTAGTGAAGTTAAACGTTGTGGCAGTGGCACTGTCTTGCGAGACCAGAACGTCTGGCGAACCATTATGGAAAACATACAGATACGTAATCACGCCACTAGACGCGTTCGGATCAGTGGCCGCGGCAACGACCTGGTACTTCGCATCGGTATCAGCAGCCGTCGTCCACTTGAGCTTGACTGTGTCACCATTGACCGTAATCTTATCTTGGTACTGATTGTTTTTGATGTCTGAAGGTAAATTCAACTCACCAATAGTTACCGACTGACCATCATAAGTCCCCTCGTACGATTGGTTCATGGTATCTTGCCATGACGACATAAACGAGGCTAACTCGCTCGACTTGGTTGTCGACCACAATGCCGTCTGAGTTGCCGTACTAGCAGATGCCTTGGACGATGATGACGACTCGGCTTTTTCCGATGTAGCAGTGCGCAACGAAGACTTGGCCGTTGTTGTTGCCGTCGAATTACTCTGACGCTGGTATCCCAGCCAGTAATAACCACCACCAAGTGCCACGGCTAATACCACGATCAAAATAACCCAAGACAGTTTTGACGTTGAACGTGGTTGCGCATTTTGACGCGCATGTTGCGCTGAACGGGTGCTAAGTTCAGGTGCAGTCGGTGCAGCTGAAATCGATGTACTGGCGCTCGGTGCTTCTGAAGCAGCCGTTGACGACGTGGATTGAGCAGCAGAACTTACAGCTGACGCCGGTGTTGGTTGCGCTGAACTGGCTGGGATAATCAGCCGCGCACCACAATTTTCACAAAATAACGCGTCAATATCATTCTTTTTCCCACAATTTGGGCAATACATAAACTCTTCCTCCAATATTACGATTGATTGGGTCCATTTGACCATCAACTTGCGTAGATCGTTCCCCCGATTTTACCACGGATCGAATGATTCATGACGGCCGCTGCTCATCACCTGTTCAGCGTCAATCGCACGCGGACGTTATGACTTAGTCAATATCATGTCAGGTTAGAGCGTCGCGTTTTCAGAGGTCGCCAAGAACCGTAAGCCCTTAGGAAAGAAATTTTTAACCGTCTTGGCGACGATTTTTCCAAACCCAACTGGCAACCCATCACAAGTTAAGACCCGAAAACCAGCTACAGGCGCACTTGTCAATTCAAATGTCTCACCATGGACATACAATGCCCACTGTTCACGCGTTATTTCAGTTTTGGGTAAGGACAAATCATCACTCGCTAAGGCTAACGCGTAACTTGGTTCAAACCGTTTCTTCTTAAACGTTCCCAATAAAATCCCGGGGCGAAAGACCTTGAGCTTTCGCGTAACGGGCATCATCGCTGGCACGCCGTATAACTGATCACCATGTGCCTGTAACACGAGCTGTGGTAAACCGGCCATTGCTTGTTTTTTTAAAAAGTCCGTCCATAGCTGCCGTTGCGTGGCGTTTAACTGTTCGCGAACCACTTTTTTGTCCTTGCCCACCGTCGTGCCATGATAGACCAATTTGGCAATAAAGTGACCCTCACCGCGCATCAAGTGCGGAAATAACCGGGCCGCTTTAGCCAGTTCAGGATTGCCATCCGCCCATTCCGGCTTTGCATCGACCATCCCAGCCGTCTTGGCCAGTGGCTCCAGCTCAAACTCAGGATAAGTTTTTAACAGCCAGGCCATCATCTGTTCGTCCTCTTCCGGTGCAAAGGTACAGGTCGAATAAATCAAATGTCCACCCGGACGCAACATCTTGACCGCTTCCGTCAAAATCTCCCGTTGGCGTTCAGCACACGCCGCTGGATAGTCGGGCGTCCAATACTGAACTGCGTCATGATCCTTACGAAACATCCCTTCACCCGAACACGGCGCATCCACCAAGATCCGGTCAAAAAAGCCTGGCAATTCCTTGGCAAGGGCGGCGGGTGTATCGTTGGTAATCACTGTATTGCGGGCGCCGTAGCGTTCCACATTATCGCCAAGGGCGGTCACCCGTTGCCGATTGATCTCATTTGTCACGAGTAGACCGGTCTGATGCAAGTAGCTTAACAGATGCGTCGTTTTGCCACCCGGTGCCGCACATAAGTCTAACACTCGTTCACCAGGTTCTGGTTTTGCAAACTCGCCAACGGTCATGGCACTTGGTTCTTGACTGTAGACGGCACCAGCCAAGTGTTCCAGCGCATTGCCGTTCACCTTGCCATAATACCCAATTGGGCTATACGGAACGGGTGCTGTCATCTTGGCGCGCATCGTGGCCGTCACAGTCTTGTTCGGATTAATCCGAAACCCTTTTTCAACAGGGCCATCGAAAGCTGCCAAAAAAGCGGGCGCTTGATCGCCTAGTAGTCGTTGATATTTTTGAATAAATTCTGCTGGTAATTGCACCCAAATTTCCTCCTCAATTAAAAAGCATCCTCAATTAGATTACCACATTTTGCCCCGACTGTAAGGTAGCAAAGATTCGCAATTAGGTGAGATTTATGCTAAATTAAATTAATTAACTGCCGGAAATATGGGAGATGTTTGTTGAATATGGAAAGAAAACTAATTGCGTTAGACTTAGACGGAACCACTTTGAATGCTGAATCCAAACTCAATTCAGCGACGATCCAAACGATGCAACGACTACAAGCAGCGGGTCACATTGTTAGCATTATTACTGGTCGCTCATATCAGGGTTCACAAGCGATCTATGACCAGCTGCGTCTCAAAAGCCCAATGATCAACTTTAACGGTTCTCTGGGCCATTTACCTCACCAAACATGGGCCTCAGAATATCAGTTCACGATCAACAAAGCGATTGTCTTAGCACTCGTTAAATATCGCGAACAATTGGGGATCAATGAAATTATTGCAGAAAATAAAAACAGTACCATGACAGCGGGTCAAGATTTGATTGCTGGTCAATTCTTCCCAGAGATTGCTGACAGCCCCCGACTTACACCAGATACGTTGACTCGTAATCCGAATTCCCTCGTCTTGCTAGTCCATCTTGATCGGCGGGCTGCCATCATTGACTGGATCACTGAACGCTTTGGCGATCAAGTTGACGTTGGTGTTTGGGGCGGCCCGAATGCCATCCTCGAGATCACCTCCAAAGGCGTCCACAAAGCCAAGGGTGTCGCCTACTTAGCGGATTACTTTCAAATTTCACGGCGCAATATCATCGCCTTTGGTGACGAACATAACGACCTCGAGATGTTAGCATACGCGGGTCTCGGTGTGGCAATGGCCAATGGTACTGACAAGATCAAAGCAACGGCTGACGATGTAACGGCCTCTATAATAATGATCAAAACGGTGTTGCTCGTTACTTGAACGATTATTTTGCAATTGCGGAATAAGTTCGGATGCAAGTAGTCGTCAGTTGTATCTTAAGTTGCTGACTGCGCATCACTATTAATTTTCGGACTTTACACTAGCTCGTAATCACCACTCAAAAATGGCACTTCCAGATAAAATTCAATTCTGGAAGTGCCATTTTAGTTGTTGTTCAACTATCAAGGGCTTGCGTTAGCTAAGCTCAGTCACGCTCTTCAACAGTCGAATCAGCCACCTTCGAAGCTGATTTAGCCGCAGTATCAGTCTCAGACAGACGTTTTTCAGCCAAATATGAGTGACGCATACCATAGCTAAAGTAGATCACTAAACCGACGATGAACCACACGCCCGCGTATAATTTTGCCTGGATATCTAAGCCCATAAAAACGAACAGTGCGCCTAGAAAGGCAATAGCTGGTAAAACTGGATAGAACGGCATCTTAAAGGCTGGTACCGCAATATCAACACCTTCACGACGCCGCAAAGCATAGATTCCCAGCGAGACAAACATGAAGGCAATCAGGGTTCCCGCTGAAATCAATTGGGCCAGAAAAGCAAACGGGCAAAACGCCCCAATGATAATAGCAACGATTGTTAACACAAGTAGCGCGTTATTAGGTTGATTATGATGTAACTTGCCAAGCCACTTAGGTAACATACCATCACGCCCAAAGGAATAAATTAGCCGTGACCCTGCTAAAGTCATCCCAATCAGCGCAGTAAACATTCCCAGCACGGCAATGGCCTGAATAACACTGGCAACAATCGGATGGCCAGCTTGTCGTAATGCCCAGCCGACTGGTTCAGCGTTATTAGCATATGATGAATATTTGAACATACCGACTAAGACCAAAGCAACAGCCACAAAGAGTACCACCGCAATGACGAGTGAACCAAGAATTCCTCGTGGCATTGTTTTGCCAGGATTCTTAGCTTCCGCTGAATTAGCGGCAATCGAATCAAACCCAATATAAGCTAAGAAAATCATCGATACCCCGGCATAAATTCCTTGCCAGCCCCCAAAAGCACTACCATCAGCGTTTAAATGATACTTGGGGATAAACGGGACGTAGTTTTGCACGTGGATCGCCGTCGCACCCACGACGATAAACGTGAGTACGGCTAACACTTTCAACACCACTAACACGTTTTCGACCCGGGAGGCCTTACTGATTCCACGTGAGAGCAGTAACGAGACCAGCGCAATCACCAAGACGGCAATCAGGTCGACCACACCACCATCAGTCCCAAACGTATTTGACAAAGCTTTCGGTAGAGTTAGTCCTAATGGTGACAAGAGCCCCCGCAGATTGGCGGACAGTCCTGAACCGACGAATGCCAACGCAATAAAGTACTCCGCAAGCAACGCCCAACCAGCGATCCAACCAAAGAATTCACCGAACATTACGTTGATCCACGAATAAGCAGAACCGGCAAACGGCATCGCCGCCGCCATTTCAGCATAAGCAAATGCAACCAGGCCGGCAACGACGGCTGCGACGATGAATGAGAAGACTACCGCAGGGCCCGCATGGTTCGCAGCCACCACTCCGGGTAATGTAAAAATTGACGTTGAAACAATCGTCCCCACCCCTAAAGCCAAGAAGTCCTTGACCGTCAATACTCGAGCTAGGTGAGAATCTTTGTCTTCATATATGCTTGGATCTTCCTTTAAAGTTAACCGTTTTAATAACCGTTGCATCAAAATCCTCCTTATTTTACCAACCAATCTTGCCTTGGGGCCGTTTAACCAGGCCCTGTTCAGCAGCAGCCATTGCCTCATCTAATACGGTTAACGCAGTATCTAATTGCGTCTTCGTGATGACTAGTGGTGGTTGGAACCGCAAAATATTTCCTTTGAGCGTTATCATGACGACACCCCGTTCAAAAGCGGCATAAATGACGTCACTGGCAAAATCAGGATCAGGTTGCTGACTCTGCCGGTCTGTCACCAATTCAATGCCCCCGTTCAGCCCGTACATCCGTACCTGCCCAATTTTAGGATGGCGTTGTTGAAGCGCTAAAAACTGTTCCTTGGCATAGCGGCCATAATTGGCGGAACGGGCAACCAACTGTTCATCTGCTAGAACGTCGATTGTCGCCAGCGCCGCCGCACAACAAACCGGATTGGCCGCCGTCGTAAAGGTGTGCGCCGGCGCTGCTAGACTCTCCATCACTTCACGGCGACCGATCACTGCACTAAGTGGTAACCCCGAAGCCAGTGATTTGCCAACGGACATTAAGTCCGGGCGGATTCCCGGGAAGTTTTGAATGCTCCACATCTTCCCGGTTCGTCCCATCCCTTGATTGACCTCGTCGACGGCAAATAAGATACCGTGCTGGTGACAAAAGTCATAGACTAATTGGACATACTCTGCTGGTGCCTTGCGGATACCGCCATCACCTTGAATCGGTTCAATAATGACGCACGCGGTTTCCTCCGCTGGTAAGTATGAGTCAAATGGTGCCTTGAACGCTTCAAAATAGCGTAATGCAAGTTCATGTTCCGTCTCATGCGGCAACGTACGATAACAATCAGGATACGGGACGTGCACGATCCCAGGTAGTAACGGTCCCATCTTACGGACCATATTCAGGCTAACTCCTGAGAGTGACATTGAGCCATACGTTGAACCATGATAGGCATCCGTATAGGCGACTATGTATTGTCGGTTAGTATAGGCCCGTGCAAATTTAATAATGGCATCATTGGCATCCGAACCAGAGTTACCAAAAACCACCTCATTATCAGTGCCGGGAGCTGATTTTGCCAGTCGCTCAGCCAATCGTTGTTCCGGTTGATGATGAAAATATGCTGGCGTGTAATGAATCAACTTGGCTGCCTGTTCCTGAATGGCCTTAACAACGCGAGGGTGCGTATGGCCCACGTTAATGGCCGAAGCACTGGCTAACAAATCGATGTATTGGTTGCCATCAACATCGGTAAGCAGGGCCCCGTGAGCATGGTCAATAACTAAATCATAGTAATTGATTCGTGCCGCCGTCGCCATATAATGGTCTTCACGTTCAATAAGTTGCTGATCCAAACGATGGTTTTGACTAATCATTCGCAAGCCTCCATTAATTTAATAAGACTTATTTTAATCATATTTTAATTTCTATGCAAGTCCTTGCGCCCATATTTTTGTTTACAAATACCCGTCTTTACCAGCATAGCCCTAGCTTTAGCGCTAATCAATTTTTTAATTAATAAGATGTAAATTAAAAAAATCACCGGTTCATTCAACCAATTGCTAACAGCTAATCAACAATCTGGGATCATTTTAAATTGTGAACGCGACCACCAAACTGCCTTGCTGGTCGCCATCATTTTCCTCAGCTCACCTGCTGCGCGCGAGGTCCGTGGCCATGCTAGTGCACGTTGGGAATGGATACGCGCTCCCACATTGAACGACACCGCTCAGTGCCACATAAGCGGTAAGAAAAAACGATTATCATCCGCCCCCTATCAAGGGTCAGACAACAATCGTTTGTTTACTCAGTCTCACTTGGCCTTAGGTTTTAAGTAAGTGGCTAGGCCCCAACAGACTAGCCCTAAGACGGTCGTTGCCACCAGCAAACGCAAGCTTTCTAGATTCAGCCCCCGTACGGACCAAGGATGGTAAGTTTGCATCATAGTCGGCACCGTGGTGGCCTGCGCTAATTCGCACCCGGTCAGCCAACCCGTAAAACTCGCAATGATGATTGCCAACACGCGGCAACGTGTTAACGATCTGATTCCGTCGTACTTGACTTGTAACTGATAGCGTGTTTTCATCGAAAAATCACTCCCTCGTGAATTCGCGACCTCGCGGCAATTTGATTAGCCTGAATATAACACGTGAGCATCGTGCCCCCCAACCGTCAAGTACCATTCACAAAGTATCTTTACAGTAAGTAACTGTCATCACGCCGCTTTACATTGTGAATGTAATCGTCGTCCCCCGGGTCATCACGGGCTGCTCGGGTGCTGGTAACATTCCCGCTTGACCAGCTTTAAGCCGCTGAGCTGCTAAGTGCGTAACGGCCGCATACTGAGTCGTTGTGATTGGCACCGAGCAGATTAGCTTTGTTCGTGACTGCTCAAATTGATACCACTGTGCGGCACGTAATGGCACTGGATGCCGCTGTAAATCCCCCACATGAATTTTAAACGTTGATTGACGGGTCACAATTGGGGCTGGTAGCCAGACCCACCGTGTTATTGCTTGTCCCATCTCACCACCACCGTTTCGAATTTGTTACCGTTATTATAGCATAGCAAAACGGACCGCTGCGCCCCATTGAGGGCATCCAACGGTCCGAAAATTCAATGTTGTTTTTTGTAGCCTGATTTTTCTAAACGTTTAACTTGATTTTGTAAATGATCGACCTTCGTCGTCAACGTGTCAATTTTAATCAGTAGTTGTCGCAGCTCGTCATCATGCTGTGGTTCCTCGATCGTGACATTCTGACTGGCTTGCGTTGTGAAGAAGTCAGTAATCGTACTCGTTAACAAACCAATAAAACCAATCCCACCGAACATCAGCCCGACCGCGATCACTTTGCCAACGGCAGTATGGGGCGTATCGTCACCATAACCCACGGTAGTCGCCGTTGTGATGGCCCACCACAGTGAATCTGACAGGCTTTGATGCTCGAAAACGGAAAAGAGCAACGCACTAAGAACAATAATCGCAATACTAATTGAAAACAGGTAGATAAACCCGGTGCTATAGATAAAGCGGTGAAAATCGTGCGTCCACTTACCATCCAGTCCGAGCTTCCAGAACAAATGGTGATATTGGACCATCCGTGCCAAACGCCCAAGTCGAAAGAGTGCAAACACCGGGTGCATGGGAATAATCCCCATCAAATCGAACGCTGAATGAATGAGAAAAGTCTTCCGATCTCGAGAACGAATTAGGCGCACAAAGTAGTCCACCGCAAACATGACTAATAAGCCGTTACTGATGCGGGTTTCAACGTGCCAATCACCGATATGAAACGATAATAGGATCACGTTAACTGCTGACCAGAGTGTCAAAAGTGTGACAATTAAGTGATACACCGCAATTCTTCGTTGCTGTCGCTGTTCTGTTTCCATCCTGCTTACCCCTATTTTATAAACTGGTAATAATATAGTCCACTTTCATAAAAATAACCACGATAAGTGCGAAAAATTAAGTGAGCTTTACTAATTCGTTACAACCAAGTCCCTAAAACAAATAGCACTGGGTATAGAATGAAGAACAGCGAGGCACTCTTGACCGTCGTAATAAACGTCTTCTTTTTATCTTGCACCTCAAAGAACGGGCGCATACCTTGCCACATAATTGGTAGTAAGAGTACGACCCAAATCGTAACAACGGGTGCCAGTCCCAGTAAGACGTTCACGAGCGGCCAAATGCCACCAATAACTAAAAACGCTTGAATCAGCCGTACCGAACCTGGTTTACCAAGGTAGTAGGCCAAGGTGTAGCGATGATTCAAAATATCTTCATCACGGTCCGCTGTGTTATTAGCCAGTTGTAGGCAAAAGAAAATCAGGGTCAGTGGTAAACATAGTAAGAAAGTCGTCCCAACGATCGACCAAGTCAACGGATGCTGTCCATACGTCGATACGACCACACAGGTCAATTCAATTAAAAATGCAATTGCTAACGCCACGACCGTCTCACACAGCGGGGTCGCGTTGATTGGATAGGGCCCAGCTGTGTAAAAAATACCAATCACATAGCCAACTAATCCAAGGACGAGCACTAACCACCCAGTCCGCATGACAAGCCAGATTCCGGGAATCAATGAAATCAGGTACAATCCCAATGCTAAGCGGCCGACACCCGCTACGGGTAACTGCAAGCGACCAATCGGATTCGTCTTCTGCGCATAGCCTTCCCGATCACGAGCATGCCGATAATCATAATAATTATCAGAAACATTGACGGCTAAATCAAAAATAAATACGCTAACTAAACACAGCGTCACGTTAAGCCAATTCACCGTACCTAAGTGATATTGCGCAATGGCGCTTCCGAGAACAAACCACATGATATTAAGTGGTGCCGTATAAATTTCTGTCAGCTCATAGAATACTGGCCAAGTTAGCCATTTTTTAAACATTTTAACAACTCCCCCACCGGTTATTTAAATCGTTAATTATCTATTGGGACCTTATTGACCATCGTCACCGTCGAAGACTTTAACTATCAAATTTTAACAAACTTCACGCCTAACGCAAGCAAAGCGGATAGATTTAACAAAAAAATTAGGGCCAGTATGCAACCGGTCACTTGGAAATCCCACGCCACATGCTGGCACCCCTGCTAGCCATCTTCAGACCAGCGTAATGACTTCATAGCAGCCATTAACATCCTTCAATGATAAGTATACCGTAACTAATAAATTCATACTGCCCATTTTAGCACTGATCCTAGTCAAACGTTGCCACAAGCCCTTCGACGACAGCAGCAGACCCAAAAAAGCATTTCAAGAGCCTAACTCTTGAAATGCTTTTTGGTGACTAATCTACTTGGTTTTCTCCGGCACTGAGAGTGGGAGGTCCAGCCGTGTTAAGTCAGCATAGCTTTCACGCTGCACAACAAGTTGACTATGTCCCTGTTCACAAAAAACAACGGCAGGTCGTGGATTCCGATTGTAGTTGCTAGCCATCGAATAACCGTATGCACCAGTATCTAGGACCGCTAACACGTCGCCTGGTGCAGTGGCCGGTAATTGCTGATTCCAGATCAACATATCACCTGACTCACAGTATTTACCAGCAATCGAGGCTACCTGTTCAGCTGGTAAGGCCGGATTCTTGGCTAATACCGCTTCATACTTGGCCTGATATAAAGCTGGCCGAATATTATCACCCATACCTCCATCAACAGACAAATACTTCCGAATGCCCGGAATATCCTTCTCATCGCCAATCGTATACAGGGTCATTCCAGCGGTAGCGACTAACGAGCGTCCAGGCTCGATCCAGATTTCTAACATTGGAACTTGTTTGGCTGCAGTTTGCGCGCGCGTTTCCTTAATAATTGCATCGACAAAATCGGTTGGCTGTAGCGGATGATCTTCGGCAGTGTACTTCACGCCAAAGCCACCCCCCACATTCATAATCTGTGGGTAAAAATCAAGTTCGCGTTGCCAGCGAGCAAACTCACTAACGAGCTTATCAACAATCATCTTAAAACCATTCACTTCAAAAATCTGTGACCCAATGTGACAATGAATCCCGACCAGTTTCAAATATGGTGCGGCTTGCGCGGCTTTGATAGCCTGGTCTGCTTGCCCACTGTCCAAATCAAATCCAAACTTAGAATCGGCCTGACCAGTTGAAATGTAATCATGCGTATGCGCTGAGATCCCTGGGGCAATCCGCAACATAATCGTGGTCGGCTGTTGCCGTTGCGTCGTCAACGTCGTCAGTTGTCGTAGTTCACCGAAATTATCGACCACGATGGTACCAACACCGGCATCTAAGGCCATGGTTAGCTCGGCCAGTGACTTGTTATTACCGTGAAACGAGACGGCGGCCATTGGGAAATCTGCTTGTTGGGCGGTATACAATTCACCACCAGAAACCACATCACAATGAATGTGTTCTTGGGCGATCAATTGATACATCGCGACCGTTGCAAACGCCTTACTAGCATAACTGATTTGATAGTCCACGTGGTTTTCTTCAAAAACTTGCTTGAATGCTGCGATTTCGGCACGAATTTCACCGGTATCATAGACATATAGCGGTGTTTGATATTTTTTTGCAAGGGTCAATGTATCGACGCCCCCGACCATTAAATGGTGCGCCGAATTTAATGCATCCGTCTTAATTTGTTCGTTCACAGTTTAACCTACCTTCTAAACTTTTAAAAAAAGCCGGCCACGTCATATTCGACCGGTCCGGCAATGAACAACCTATTCTGCTTCTTCGTCGCTCTTTAAGACACCACCAACACTATAGCGATTTTTCTGCATCTCACTTAAAATCACGTGAATGTGTTCTGCTGGTGCACCGGTATTCTTGCTGACCGCGTCAGTAACATCTTTCACCAAGTTTTTAAGTTGTTCTTGTGAACGACCAGCAATTAGATCAATGTGTACGATTGGCATGAGGCCACGCTCCTATCTTAATTCACTATTTTCGAATGTTTTAATCTTACTTTAATCTTTTCTATTTTGCAAGCCACGACGTTGTTGATTTAACGGTTCTTTTCTAATGCCCAGCACGCTGACCAATTAAGGCTACCTTGCAAAACTAATCAGAAGCACAAACCGAAAACCCCCATTGATGACTAAACATGCTAAAATTAATTTAACAAAAATGATTATGTCACGATACCGCCATTGACTGCTCGTACCGTGGAGAAAGAAGGCCCCATATGTTGACTCATCAGTTTAATCCTTATTCCGCCTGCACTAGTATCCTAGTGGGTAAAAATGCCAGCGCGGATGGTTCGACCATGATTGGCCGTAATGAAGATTCACGCGCCGCTTGGGCGAAAAAAATGATTATCCACGCGCACCGCGAATTCGAAGAACCACAGACCTTCAAGTCTCAGGATCAAACTCATCCCTTTACCATGACCCTGCCAAAGATTCGTGCGAAATACACAGCCACCCCTGAATGGACTGCCGAATATGGCCTGTTCGAGGAGGATGGCATTAACGAGTACGGCGTGGCAATGAGTGCTACTGAAAGTGCTTACTGTAATACACGCGTACTGGCTGCTGACCCGTATGTTAAGGACGGCATCGGTGAAGAAGCAATGGTCACTGTCACCTTACCGTACATTCATTCTGCTCGTGAAGGCGTTGAACGTCTCGGGCATATTATTGAAGAACACGGCACCTACGAAACTAACGGGATTCTCTTTAGTGATGTCAACGAAGTTTGGTACATGGAAACTGGTGCTGGTCATTACTGGGTCGCACAACGAATCCCGGATGATGCCTATGCAGTCGTTGCTAACCAGCTTGCAATCCAAGAAATCGACTTTAGTGACCATGACAATTATCTTTATGCTAAAGACATTCGTAATTTTGTATTAGACAATCAGTTAGCTTCAATGGACAATGGACTGAATTTCCGGGAAGTCTTCGGTACGGCCGACCTTTCTGATCGATATTACAAC
>NZ_JAKZEQ010000028.1:0-47972 GCF_022549155.1 Lactiplantibacillus sp. ME-2 | reverse complement strand
ACTGAATTTCCGGGAAGTCTTCGGTACGGCCGACCTTTCTGATCGATATTACAACACGCCTCGCGTTTGGTATGGTCAAAGATGCTTTACACCAAGTGTCACCCAGACGCCTGAGTCGTTTGACTTACCGTTCATTCAACGGGCGGATGGCTTAATTCATATTGACCAAGTCCAAGGCTACTTAGCGTCCCATTATCAAGGCACACCGTTTGATCCCGTCGGCCAGGGCACTGCTACGGAGAAACATCAGTATCGGCCCATCAGTCTCGCCAAGACGCAAGAATCACACGTCTTACAATTGCGACCGGACCTTCCCGTCACGCTGAGCGGGATTCACTGGCTGGCGATGGGTGTAGCCGCTGAAAGTGTCTACGTTCCATTCTATGCCGGTGCTACGACCACTCCAGCAGCTTATCAAGTTGCTACAGAAAAATACGATGCTACCTCAGCATACTGGATTTTCAAGCACGTCGGTATCCTAGTCGACGCCCACTACCATGAACTACACGGGGAATTACAAACAGTACAAAAGGAATTGGCGATTCAACTTGGTCACCACATTATTGTCACGGATCAGCAAGTTGCCGCTTTGACTGGCGACGAACTCGCTATGGCACTGACCAAAGCCAATCAAAAAGCCGCTGACCAGGCCTTGAACACAATGCAAGCTCTCGCCGCTGACCTGATTACTAAAAGCACCGATATGTCACCGTTGAATTACGATACTGATTTAAACCTATAAATCACACCCCCTATCCGTTTTTGAGGGCAACCATTATTGATGTGGCGCGGCTTTCGGACTGGTCAAAATGCGCTTAGTTCCGTTACTATCCAAATAAAACTCGGTGCACGCCGTTAACCTGGCAATGGTGTATTTTTTCTTAGAAACCATCAGCATGATTATTTCTAAGGGAGGTTACCATTGATGACCACGTTAAAGTATCTACGCCATAGTATCCTAATTGCGTGTTTTTTAAACTTGATTTTTGCCCTGACTCATTGGGCCGGCATTGCCAGCGACCATCTGTTGATCGCTACAAATTACGGGCTCAGCGCCCTGATTATTTTAATGGTTTTGTTGAACACGATCGTTTTGACACATCATCCGACAATCATGCTCCCCCAGCGACAACAAATTTGGCTGATCAACTTTGCTGCCCTACTGATTGCCTTTCTGACCGAGTGGTTATGAGCATTGTGCATATTGGTTGCGTTTTGTCATCACTTATCGCAAACTAAGGTTAATTCTTATATTAGGAGGCGCTTTTTATGAGTGATGTTAACAAGAAGTTCGATAGCAAGAAGGACCAGTTGAGCGGCAAGGCCAAAGAAGTCGAAGGTAAAGTAACCGGGGACCGTGCACGTGAAGCCCAGGGCAAAACACAATCCTTAATGGGCAAAGCTAAGGACAAATTAGCTGACGCAGAAGAAACTGTTAAGGGCGTCGTGGATGAAGCTAAGGATAAAATGAAGAAGAAATCTGACGATTAAAATTTGTCGTGGGCACGGCGCAAACGGATGGTGATCAAAATCACCATCCGTTTTTTTATGATTACGCCACTTCAAATGAGAGCCCCCATCGGCGCACACAAAAACAACTTCGAGTAAGCTAGTACCTCGAAGTCACCTGTGGGGCTGTTTAGGGTGATGTTTAACATTTTTTGATGCCGAGCGTAACAGCCAGGCTGTCAATTGGCACTGTTCAATTGTGTTTTGACCGTCGAACCCGTGCCCACTGAACCACGAACATCATTATCAGAGCGACGGCAATTGCACCGATTGCGGCTGGTATCACAGTCATTCCGGCTAACTCAGGCCCCATCGGCCCCAGCACACCTTCACCAATGAGTGCCCCAAGAACGCCAGCAATAATGTGACCGATCCAACCCCGCGATTGACTGGGGCTCATGATAGCACCTGCAAAAGCACCAACCGCCGCGCCAACAATCATTACCCATAACCAATGCATGCTGTCATCCCCTTTTTAGCGGCGGTGTTTGAACTGCCGCACTTCTCGAAACACAGTCAATCCTAATTGCCCAATTGCAATCAATAGTGACAATTTACCCCAAAAACCAGGGGTCTGTCGTTTAATTTTAGCCATTACGGACACCTCCATCTTTTGATAACGCTAACAAGTGCTACTTCAACAAATCCTTTTATGCCTAATCACAATTACTGCGGCTGAAGCACCTGGGCAGCAACGGTTCCGATCACAATAAGTATCATCGCCCCGCTCACGACTGGCAACAACGTCATTCCAGCAACTGTTGGCCCGAACCATCCAAAAGACAGCTGGCCACCAAGTGCACCGAATAAGCCTGCGATTAAATTAATTGTCGTTTGACGCCGACCATGTGCGCCTACCGCATTTGCAACGATACCTATTGTTAGTCCTAATATCGCAACACCTATCCATCCCATTGTGAACACGCTCCATCCCGATATTGTGTGATTAAAATTATCATAACTATAATATTTATATTGAGCAATCAAAATGCTCATTGACCCGACTAATTCAGTAATGATGCATATCATTTCCAGTCAAACTAGTGTTCAAGCTATACTGAGACTATCAAAAGCTTACTAAATAAGCGATGAATAAACTTAATTTTTTAATCAAGAGGTGATTGTCATGGCAACAACTTACGGCATTTTCTATAACGGACAAGCGGGTAATGGGCAAGCGGCAACCGTCGCCCATCAAACCGCGCAAGCGCTATCGAACCACGGCATTGAGTCTCAATTACTGACAACACCAGGAATCCCCCGGGCAATTGCGTTAATTAAGCAAACGCTTCCTCAACTGTCAGCACTAATTATTGTTGGTGGAGATGGCACACTGAACGTTGCAATGACAGCCCTAATCCAAGCTGAAGCACATATTCGTATCGGCGTTATTCCCATGGGAACGGTTAATAATTTTGCCACCCGCTACCAGTTACCAACTGACCCCCAAGCGGCCATCGAACTAATTTGTACTCAGCCGGCAACCCAAGCAGTCGGCATGCTAGTTTGTAATCAACGCCGGGCAGTCGTGAGTTCACTGACATTCGGTAATTTGGCTGACATTTCCAATGAAGTTCGACAATCTGAGAAGCAGCGATTCGGTAAATTAAGCTATCTTTACCGTGCTATTCGCCATATTGGTCACAATAAGTCACTGCCAATTCGATATCAATTCAAACACGAAGGAAGCCACACCTTAAAAACATGGTTCTGTTTGATTACAACGACCAAATCAGTCGGTGGACGCGTCTATAGCGCGTCTGCTCCAGGAAAAATGCATATTAGTCTACTTAACAACATTGGCTGGCGGCAAGTAATTCCATATTTTTGGTTCGCACTAACGGGGAACTTGCAAAACTCCAAGGCCATTACACAGCTAACGGCAACCAGTGCACGAATTACGAGTGCAACTGGTCAAGCCGTGACGACACGTATTGACGGCGACCCAGCGGTTAAACTACCAATTGAATTGACCTATTTGACGGACCGCTTCGAATTGATCGTACCAGCAGTCATCGAATAACGACGTATTTTTTATTAATATAATCAACATATTGATTGCGTACTATTAACTTTTTGATTATAGTTAAACATAGTTATTAATTAATCCCAATTAACACAGGGAAAAAATAATAATGTTCACATCATAACTTTATTGGGGGGATTACGATGGCATCTGCTTATCGCAAATTTTGGGACAATCTTTTAAACTTTTCGGGTACAGCAACACGCTCTGAGTACTGGTGGCCCGTTATCATTAACTACATTCTTGGTGGTATTATCATTGCAATTATTCAGATGATTATGGGACACCCCATCGAGGATATTTACAATTGGAGCGATCTGAGTGTTAATACGATGAGTAAACTCATCGCATTAATCGTTTGGTTAGGAACACTCTCGTTGAAGTTTCGGCGATTGCATGACAGTGATCACACTGCATGGTGGATTTTAATTGACTTAGTTCCAATAATTGGGACCATTTGGTTCTTCATCTTAATGGTGTTGCCGTCACGCTCAAATCGTTGGCAATAATTTAACTAGGCGCAACTTTTATTGGCTAAGCGGCCCATAATGGTTGCGCCTTTTGTGACTGAGCGCTGGCAGTTAATCATATTAATAGACGCACTAATTATGTGAATGTTATCATTAATATAATAAATAACATCATTTCATTTAGGAGGTCCTGAGGATGTATCAAAATATTCTAGTCCCGCTTGATGGCTCTGATAATGCCTACATGGCTTTAAAACACGCGGTCAAACTAGCCCAGACGTTTAAATCTAAATTATTTCTGGTCAATGTTATTGATATTACACGCCTGAATGCGTATAGTCCTGCAGCTTACGGGGGAACGCTATATACAAACCTTCTAAAAGTCGCAAAAGATAATAGTCAGGACATTCTGGATCGTGGTCAGCAAATGGCTTCGGCAGCACAAGTCGAATCCCTACCAATTCAAGTTAATAGTTCACCAAAAGCTAGCATTGCAACTGATATTCCCAAAAAATATGCAATTGATCTAATCGTCATGGGCAAATCCGGCACCAACGCGGTTTCTCGAATTTTGCTAGGATCAACAACCGCGTACGTCGTACAAAAAGCGGAAGTCAACGTGACAGTCATTAACACAATTGACGACCCTGATTAGACGACTAATAGAAGGAAGGAAAAATCAATGATCAAAGAACGCCCTAAATTCAATTGGCTTCATCTGCTCATTTTCATTGTGGTCGTCGAAGCAATCGGTAGTCTGTCGGCATGGCTCGCGGGAGACATTAAGGCCGTTTACAATGGGCTCAACTTGCCAGTACTATCACCACCAGATGGCCTCTTTGGCATCGTTTGGCCGATCCTATATGCGCTGATTGCGATTGCTGGTTACTTAGTTTTCCAGCAGGCTACGACACACCGTGACCGCCTCATGGACGCCACCCTGTTTGGTATCCAGCTGTTACTAAACTTTATTTGGAGCATCATCTTTTTCAGCCAGTCGGCTTATTGGTGGGGCTTAGTCATTATCATTGTGCTTGATTTAGTCGTCTTACTTTGCATATTACAGTTCTAGTAGTCGGCTAGCCGCAATTTTGATGGTCCCCTACTTGGTCTGGATCTGTTTTGCAACTTATTTGACATTAGGCGTCGCATTATTAAATTAAATATAATCGCAAATCAAATAACGGTCCCATCAGTCATTGTTACTGATGGGACCGTTATCTTATTGTATTAAAGTTTTAACGCGGCTTAACTGGTGTTGTCACCGCCAGGGCCCCGTGTATCGGCACTGATTACCAATCAACTATTTAAAGCGTTCTACGTTGCCGTTTTCTTGAACGATACGGCACAGCGTAATCTTGTGGCGCATCTTCCGGACTGGCACTCGTCCAATGGCCACTACCCTTTTTAGCTGGGCGGGCATCATCTTTGAGACACGTAAACCGTGAGCCGTGTTTATCCTGGATAATAAAAATTCGACTAAATTCGTTAATGGTATCGACTACCGTACAATCCGTATGCTTGATGTTGAACACATCCGTATAAACTTTACTCATTATTGTCCACCCCCTAGGAATTAGTATTTAACATTGTTAATATACCGCGTCTTGAATGACAAATCCATAAATATACATCTGCTGGTTATTATTACTAAAAAATGATAATCGTACAGGTCACTGATACCCCGATATACCGCCTAATTCGTTTAAATTTTCGCCCGCACCAATCGGCCTTGATAAATGAGTAATTAATCAGATGCAGTTGCATAATTGATACCTGTTTTCATTGTACAATCCTGGTCTCGTACGATATAATCAGAATATTCTTTTTGTATGATTACTGTAGTATGGTGGTGACCTTTAGTCACTTAACGAATTTTGCAATTTTAAAGTTCACCACCGAGTGGCGGTCAGTCTACAAGCACGAACAACAGGGGGAGTATTCAATGAAAGTCATTAATGTCGCACTACACGTCAAACCCGAGTTAACCACTCAATATGAAGCCTTTATTCATGAACTAGTGGTCAATTCTTCACAAGAACCCGGCAACGGTTTCTACGGCCACTTCAAGCAACTGGATCATAACAGTGACTACGAGATTATTGAGCACTGGCAAGACCAAGCCGCCGTTAATTTTCACAATGAAACGCCGCACTTTCAAAACTTTCTCGCCCATATCAACGAGTATCTGATAACTGAGCCTGAAATTACCCGGATGGATCACTAGCGACTTGGTACTGTAGTCACATGAGCGCAACTGACAGTCACCTATTGAATCACAAATTTGAGCCACCTTTGTTCAGCTAACTTGCATTGAGAGGATGCTCATGCGCGTACCCCTTAATGCTAAAATGCCAGCTGCCAAGCTGTAATCGCAAATCCGATTCCCGGCATCCGCTTAATTATTACCACTAATTTACAATAGCAACCTGTACTTCACTAATCAGTAAAGACCGGTCATCGCCATTCGCTTCTATGAATCCTTAAAGCACATTTAAAAAGGTCTTACTAGCCAATAAACGCCAGTAAGACCTTTACGATATCTCAAAGACAACTTTTATAGTCTAAAATCACCTCAAAGTAAATTTAGGCCTCATCTAATTACTGTACGTCAATATCTGAGACTTGATAGAACGCATTACCAGTATCCGCTATATTCCAAACACTGAGTAACACTTGATAGCCTTTTTCATTAGCAGAAATATTGACTTGATGGGTTACAAATTCACTAGGGATGGCACCATTGTCATTATAACTAGCTATCTTCTTGAAATCACTAAACTTAAGTGGTGCGTTTGGATTCCAGCCAGGCTTGGTAATATAGTAATCCCAAGTACTAGTTTTATGACGAGCAGTTAACTGCCAAGTCACACTAAGATTGCCGACCTTCACAGGTGTCTTATACCACCGTTTGGCATTTTGCTCGTCCAGTGGTGCAAAGTTAGCAATACCGGCACTGGCAATTTTGCCATCAATAAATGTATTTTGGGGCGCTTCAATACTCTGTGGTTCATACATAACCGAACCAATATTGGTATTCAAAGGCCCACCTGGATACCAAGTACTCCCCAGATAAGCTCTGCCACCCGGGTTCGTCACAAAGCCATGTGCTGAAACTTGAATCACGCCACAACCTAAAAACGCGATCATCATACCAACTATAATAAATAAGTACCGTAATACATGATTCTTCTTGGTGCTCAACATAAGATCCCCTCCTCAATTGTCACTATAATGCCCTGACAACATGATAGCCACCAAGATGCACAGAGGCCCGAAATCTTTTCTATGCCTATCGATTCCAGCCTAATACTGAACAAGTCTGGAATGGTTGCCCTTGTCTATCATTCCAGATCCATAATAAAAAATCCCTCATGTTTTTATGAGGGATCAATGAAACTACATGTTTATTGTGGAGCTATATTTCGATACGACTACCGCAGAACCGACAAGATCAATCATAAATATAATGGCGAGTCATCGGAAGGCCAGTTCCACTCGGCGCTTTCACTAATAGATATTGAATAACATCGATATTTCCGGCCTCAAAAGCAGCTGCACATGCCTGTAAATATAATTGCCACATGCGGTCAAATCGTTCCCCATAATTCTTGACGACCTGTTGTTCGACCTGCTGATAATTGTGATACCAGATTTCTAACGTCTTTTGGTAATGGCGCCGCAAGGGTTCAATGTCTGAAAATTGTAACTTAGCAGCCATAATATGTTTGAGATTCTCAGCAACATTTGGGATATAGCCCCCTGGGAAAATATATTGGTTAATAAATGGATCAACGCCGGCACCTTCATGTTGACCTGTAATGCCATGAATTAAAGCTCGGCCTCCTGGAACTAAGAACGCTTGAATTTTATTAAAGTACAACCCTAGATTTTCTTTACCAACATGTTCAAACATACCTACCGAGGTGACATAATCAAATTGGCCAGTGACTTCTCGATAGTCCTTTAACTGCACATGCACTTTTTCCTCCAAATGACGTTGCTTGATTTGCGCTTGTGTATAATCATACTGTTCTTGACTTAAAGTAATACCCGTTGCATCTAACCCAAACTCATCCGCGGCCATAAATAATAATGTTCCCCAACCACTCCCAACATCCAATAATCTTTTACCAGGCTGGGTTGCCAGCTTATTTAAAATATGTCTCACTTTATTGAGTTGTGCCTGTTTTAAAGTATCATCGTCATGTTCAAAGTACGCACAAGAGTAGGTCATGGTATCATCTAACCATAGTTTATAAAAATCATTGCCGATATCATAATGACTTTGAATATCTTTTGTGCTGCTTTTTTCGGAATGTGATATTTTTGGCAAGTGTTTCAAAAATGAATTATGTGTCAAAAAACTGTCTTTTTGGCGGTAAGCAGAGGCAATTAATTCCTGAATGCTCCCGTCTACTTCAATATCCCCATTCATGTATGCTTCACCTAAAACCAATGTTGGCTGATTAGTTAATAGCTTAATTGGGATTTCTTTATTTAATCGAACTTTAACAGCTGGCATGCCGGTACCATACCGTTCAATTTGCCCATCCCAATAAGTGACTTCAATAGTAATATCGAACGCTTTACTAAATAAGTTTTTATAAATGATTTTGTCTAACATAACAGTCTCCTATATAATGTTTTGTGTATGAAACATTATATACCTGAATTTGATTTTCTGGAAGATTGATTGTCTTTATTTCACTGAACCTGTGTTGAACAGCCAACGGTATTTCTAATAATAGCAATGATTGCCAGTTTTATTTATACTTAAAATTATGCTGTTCATAATATTTATATTGATAATCTTAAACTACTGATATTAAATTCAGAATGACCTATTTTTTAAATACCAAAAACTAAGGTCTGTTGCCAAATATCGAGATTGTTCAGCATCAATATTTACTGCAGTCATTACATCTAAATTGCTTAAACTAAATGGAGGTATTACAAATGGATTTCATTATCGCAATTGGCGGCCTCATCACTGGCATTGGCCTCATCATCAATGTCTTTAACACCCGGATCAAGTATGGCTGGTTCACTCACTATCAGAGCAAAAGTCGTCCACTTAATTATGTTAGTTTATTATTAATCATAATAGGGTTAATTATTATTATTGGCAAAGCCTATCTAAACGGACAACTAAATTAACATAAAAACTAAATTGCTGATGCAGTACAGTATTCATTTGTATGTTAGCCTATATAGTAGTAACGTGAAGTCTATATCATTTATAACTAATTCATTTATTCAAACTAAACACTACACTGGGGGATTCAATGATGAAACAGCAACAGAAATTAGCGCGTTTAACAACTGTTAATCAGCTTTTAGAACAGCTAAACACTTCAGTTCCAATTGAAAAAGTTGAAATCAGAAAATTAATTAGCCAAGCCTACGCAACTATCAACCAACCAGATTCAGTTACTAAGCGTTATCAACAAATACCCGACGCAATCAATGAATTAATCGGTCAACTTCAAGTGATGGCTGTCGCTAAAAAATACCATTTCTCATCTGAACAAGATCAGTTAATTGCCAACTTAACAACTTCTACAAATAAAATGTTTGCCCACGGTTGGTATGGCCTAATTGCCATGAGCGCTATTGGAAAGTAAACCTAGCAATTCATAAAGAGTGTTCCAGCTACGATTTGACCCATTGCAGGCATCCCCAAAAGAGCATCTTTTTGAAAGATTAGCGGGTCATGATGTCAATTTTCGTTACTGTTTGAACTTAACTGTAGTATAAAAGGCGCTCAGCAAATGAGCGCCTTTTATATTACTGCTACAACTTTGATTGTTGTTGTAACAACGTTCCTACTTGACTTCCGAAGTATTCACAATTGGCTGAGTACCCCGCTCCGAAATAATGGTGACCATCATGTTATTGATCAGTTGCAGTTTCTTATCGTCTGATAGCTGCATCCCCGTATCTTTCTCTAAACGGGCGATCGTGTCTTCCGTAATTGAAACGGCCCCTTCCACGATGACCTTGCGAGCAGATAGAATTGCCGAAGATTGTTGGCGTTGTAACATCGCACTGGCGATTTCAGTCGCGTATGCGAGATGCGTTAAGCGTGTCTCAACGATCTCGACCCCCGCAACATTTAGCCGTTCTTGAAGCTCTTCCGTTAACCGGTCAGAAACTTCGGTTGGATTACTCCGCAGCGTAATCTTCTTGTCGTCATCAAACGTATCATATGGATATTCAGAGGCCACGTGCCGCACCGCTGATTCACTTTGAATCTCAACAAATTGTTCATAATCATCCACTGCAAAGAGTGCCATACTGGTATCAACAACTTTAAACACGATAACGGCCGCAATTTCCACGGGATTTCCCCGGAGGTCATTAACTTTTAAAATGGCACTGTTAAAGTTGCGGACCCGCAGTGAAATGGAAAACTTACTGGTTAACGGAACGGTCATAAACAGCCCTGAATCACGAATTGTCCCGATATACTTACCAAAAAATGTTAACACGCGCGCCTCGTTGGGGCCCACAATTGTTAGCGAACTAGCCCCAAAGGCCGCAATAATAATTAGCAATGCGCCCAAAAAGATACTCGCAAAATGATCGCCAGTCGCACCGGCCCAAACCAGCCAACCGCCAACTAACACAAATGCGATCGCTAACACTAGACCAATATAGCCATTGATATGAAACACTTGTTTTTCTTTCATCAAGACTACCCCCTTTGGCCCTTATTATAGCATAAGCGCCTCACATGCTCGCAAAGCTAAGTTCGATGGCAAGTTCCAAAGTCAGTGATGGCGATCGCCTTCGCGGCCCTCCCGGCTCAGCTATTCAAACGTGCGTGAAGTCCATCCCCATCAACGTGACTTAACTCGGCTTGCCACTTTTCCGCTCCCGTCCCGCAAAACACCAGGTCGTCATCACTAGCAATAGCGTGAATGGCCAAGCGACTTGGTAGGGGCGCATAAACGCAGCAGTTAACTCAATTTTGGTTTTGGCCTTAATCGCTGATGCAGCAGTCCTTATTCGCTGGTTAGTATGTTTAACTTGACTGTGAACCTTTTGGGCCACCAGCTGATGAATTTGAGCTTTGATACGCACTGGAGCGGACTGCAATGACCGTGCTTTTAACACTTGCATATAATTGGCAGCAACCAACCGGCGGGCCTTAGCCGCCGTGATTGGCTCGTGGACCATTTGCGCGGTTTGCTCAGTTGCTAATTGGTGGTCAACCACGCGTAACGTATCACGTTTGGCTTGCTTAGGAATTGATAAAGTAGTGACCGTCGTCGTTGCATACGTTCGTATCTGTGTCTTAGCCGTTGTCAAATTAGCGGCTAAAGCTGACACAAAAATGGCTACGGCCAACGATGTGCCAATTTGCCGAAACACGCCAATCACACTTTGTGACGCTGTCAGTAACTCACCGGTAAAATCACCGGCCGCTAATACCGTAATTGGCCCAATAATCGTGCCGTAGCCCGCACCAACCAGTAACGCCGCCAATGCAAACTGCCAGTACTGACTAGGACTCATCAGGCTAAGTACCCCATAACCCGTAGCCATTGCGAGACTACCACTAAAGATCACGCGCCGCGCACCAAGCTTTGCTAACAAGAAACCACTGATTGGTGAAAAAATAAAAATCATCATTGAAGCGGGCGTAATCATAATCGCCGCCATCAATTCCGTCTTACTTTGAACTTTCGTGAAGAAACTCGGCATCAAGACTAATAGTCCCACCATAAAGACCCCTGATAATACGGTCGCTAACGCCGCACCGTTAAACTGTCGGTCTTTAAATAGGGCTAATGGGACCATCGGCGCTGAGACGTGGGCCTCCATCCAGACAAAGGCAATCAATGTTAGCGCACTAGTGACGCCCAGGCTCAGGACTACGCGACTCGTCCATCCCCAGTCATTACCTTTAACCAGGACCAACGTCAATGCCAATAAGGTCGTCATCACTAAGGCACTCCCACCGAGGTCTAGTTTTACTTGACCATGACTAGGGTGCCGCCATGATAGCCAGGCGATGCAACCACACAACGCGACGGCAACTAAAGGCACGTTAATCAGGAAAATTCCCCGCCACCCCCAAAATTGAGTGACCGCACCACCAATGGTTGGTCCTAACGCTGCGGCTAGCCCTTGCATCACGCCCAAGCTTGCAATGACCCCCGTGCGCCTGCTGAGTGCAACACTCTGAATACCAATCGTCATACTAGCCGGGAAGACGATGGCCGCACCAATACTTTGAATCGCTCGGCCAGTAATCAGCAGCCCGACACTGAGACTCAATCCAGAAGTTAGTGAACCAATACCAAAGAGCCCGAGTCCAATCAAGTACATCCGCCCACGTCCCCAGACATCCGCTAACCGACCGAGTGGAATCGCCAGACTAGCAAACAGGACGGTGTAAATATTCAGTGCCCACGACAGGTGCGTCAAATCAGTATTTAGTCCCGTCTGAATTGCTGGCAACGCAATATTCATAACCGTCGTATCAAGCATACATAGAAAAATGCCAATCATCATCATTGCAATTACTTTCGTCGATTTTTTCATCATAATCGCCTCCCGTTAAGTTAATGGGAGTATATCTGGTAAAATGGTCATAAATAAATACTTACGTTACAAAAAAGGAGATGTTGTAACCAATGAACCCACAAACACGAAAACGCCAAAATTTAACTGCGGTTTATGCGGCCTTACTACAGCTTATGTCGCAAAAACCACTCAGTCGTATTTCAATCACAGAACTTTGTCAGCACGCTCAGGTTTCTCGCACCTATTTTTACCGTAATTTCGCCAACTTCGATCAGATTATTTTGGCCTATCAAAAACAGACTATCCTTCAATATCTGCGCCAATTACCGCGACAATCAAAGGTTAAATTGCAGGTATTGATGACTCAATATTTCACTCTCATGCAACAAATGGCAGCGACAAATGCGTTATTGATCAAAAACGAAAAAAACCAGATTTTTATTCAAAGTTTCGAAGCCGTCTTTGCATTACTCATTAAACAAGACCGTATTATCGGTTCAAGCAATACCGCGCTTCGCCAACCGTACTACACGGCTTATTTTTCTGGTGCGGTCATCAATATGCTCGTTCATTGGCAACAGAATGGGATGGTTGAAACACCGGCCTATCTCGCTCAACAGGTCACTCGGTTCACTCTACGCGATAACGAAAGTAGGTCCTAAATAAAACGGGGTGCCGTTGCCGACATCCCGTTTAGTAGCTTCTTTAATTTACTTATCAACTCAGTCGCGATGGTAACGTTGTTTAACACGCTTCATCGCTTGTTTGCCACCGAACATCCGCTGAATTTTAGCCTGCTCCAACTGGCGTGAATTGAGTCCTTGATAGCTCATTTCACGTTGTAATTTTTGATAGCTTTGTAACCGTTCAGACGTTACCGTGCCCACCTCAACTGCTGCCCGTACCGCACAACCAGGCTCGCTAGTATGGGTACAATCATTAAACTTACACTGTGTCGCCAATGCGGCAATTTCCGCGAAAGTTTGATTTAAATCACCCATGAAGATTTGTAACTCACGCATTCCTGGTGTATCAATGACACAGGCGCCCGTTGGTAGCGGTATTAATTGCCGACTCGTCGTTGTGTGCCGCCCTTTGTCATCATCTGTACGAATCGATTTCGTCGCCAAGATATCCTGGCCCAACAATCGGTTAATCAAAGTCGACTTACCGACACCCGAAGAGCCCACGAAGGCCACCGTTTGACCAGTCGTTAGGTATGGTTGCAATTCATCCAAACCCTGACCCGTTTCGGCCGAACAAGCGATCGTTGGTACGCCGACACTGACATCCGCCACAGCCCGTAACTTAGTGGCTAGATCCGTGCAGACATCCGCCTTGGTTAAGACAATGACCGGAAGTGCACCGCTATCCCACGCAATCGTCAGGTAACGTTCTAACCGCCGCACATTAAAATCCGCGTTCAATGACATGCAGATAAAGATGGTATTAATATTTGTCGCAATGATTTGGCCGTCTTGGCGGTTCACGGCACCGCGCGCCAAGACACTCTGCCGTGGCGCGATTGCTTCAATCTGCGCCTGATTATCAGCGGATGAAGATAGGCACACCCAATCCCCAACCGCCGGAAATGCCGCGGGACTGGCCGCTTCATAAGCCAGTTTTCCCGTAACTTGTGCTGAACGTTCCCCAGCCGTCGTGATGACTTGGTACCAATCACGATGTTGGCCGATAATCCGGCCAAGTATTTGACCGTTTTCCTTAGTCAAGTCGGCTTGAACCGCCGTCGTCAATCCATATTTAATTAAATTAATTGTCAATTTTTATAATCCTTTCGCAAAGTGACTTACCCTAACGCTCTGCGAATTAAAAATGCGCCCAGTCTTATCCCAACTGTGCGCAAAAACCGTCCGGCATGTCTATCTGCCAGGCTATTCGTCACATTAGGGTACACGAAACTAAGCGGGTCCAACCCACTTTTTTCGCTCAACAACACCCTAACGAATGCCCGACATAAAACACCCCTCCTATATTTGATAATTACAATTTAACAAGTCTCACCAAAATTGTCAATTTAAAGCGATTCACCACGGCAATTCAACGCTAATGTGCGCATTAAAGTCTTGCTGGCGCTTTAGTTTGGCTAACCGGGCGGCCTGCCGCTCTTGATAGCCCTGAGCAACAAACGTGTATTCTGGTTTATCAGCGACTAACAGTGGTAATTCAATATTACGGTCCGTCACCACGAACGTTGAAAAGCAGGTCAATCCCAAAAACCGTTCGCCGGTCTTCAAGTGTTCACCAATGATTTTAGTAAATACCTCGATTGAGCGGTGACCAACGCCCGAAACGTAAGATTCCGCACACATTGAGTCTTGTAACCGAAACGGCAATAAAAAATTGACCTGATCGACTGACACGGTCACCGTCTCAATTCGAGCCACTCGCGATGCGGCAATCGATGAATTATCATCGATAGTCGCCAAGATTTTTCCGCCGAAAACCGTGTCGTGCTCATTCAAATCAGCTGAAAACACACGGTGATTGCTAATTGATAAAGTCTGTGAAATATGAATTGGTTCCATGTCTGCACCCCGTCATCTTTAATTATTTTATTTATATCACTGCAAACGACCTACAATGTGATTAAAACAGACTAGCTAGCTCGATTGTTGTTCGGACACGTCCTTCCTGCTACGACCACCGAAACCGACTGCTTTTATCCTTATGTCATCGTCGGCTTTGATTCCGATTCAAGACACATCGTTAGAATGTGATCAGCCGCCACAATTAATCTGAAAGTGATTGGCTATACTTCGTCGCAAACGCCCAAAATTTAGCAACCACGGCAGCGTGATTATCTGGACGCTTCATGAAAGCCATCTGACTGCGAATAGTAGGCGTCAGTGGAATGGCTTTAATGTTGTCAAAACCAGTGAGATCAAATGACCGCGCCATGACAACCGAGACACCATCACCCTGATTCAGCATTTCTAAAATGAGATCAATTCGTTGACCATCATAAACCATCTGTGGCGTATGCATTTTTTGAAATGCCGAAAACAACGGGTTATCTTCACCGATGGTATCTTTCAATAATAAAATTGATTCATGTGCCAGCATCGACAGACTAATCTCAGCTTGTTGCGCCAACGGATCGTCTTTCGGAACAAGGACCACAAACTGATCGGTCTCATTCAATAAAACGTCATAATTATTGGGTTGATCCCCGAAAATCCGTGTAAATACAATGTCGACATTCGTATGATCCAGTGCATGCGCTAACCGATCGACACTCGCCTCACTAAATTGTAATTTCACTTCCGGATACCGCTTCGTAAATGCCGTGATAATATGAAAAGCCTGGTATTGTGCTAAAGATGGTAGTCCCTGAACAACCAGCGACTGCGCATTATGAGCGGTATTAGCGGCCAGAACTTGTTGTAGCTGACGCTCTTCGCGCAGAATTGCTTGGGCCCGTGGCAATAATTGTTGCCCAACCCGTGTTAACGTGACTTGCCGATGCGCACGTTCAAATAATTGGACCTGCCAATCGCGCTCTAAAGCCATAATGTATTTTGAAATGGTCGACTGTGACAAAAACATGCGTTCAGCACTGCGACTATAGTTCTGGGTCGTGGCAAGGTCAACAAACACTGCCAATTTCCGTGTTTCCATAATTAACCCTCTTCTAACTATTCCTATTTAGAATAGTTTACCACATATTCAGAATTGTTCTTATCCGAAACAAGCTCTAAACTAATAGCTGTTGTTTTTATCAATTAAATATTGAGGAGGGCTTGCGTGCCAATTGGAATTATTACTAACGTGTGTGCGATCTTTTTCGGGGGTATTGTGGGCGCATTGACCGGCAAACGAATGTCACAACGTTTAAAAGATGGGCTGAATATGTCCTTTGGGATCTGTTCCATGTGTATGGGGATTTACGCGATTGCACCATTAAAAAATCTAGCGGCGGTCATCTTTGCCGTTATTATCGGAACAGGTATTGGATTGCTTTGCCATTTGGGAACTGCAATCAATCACGGCGCTGCCGCGATGCAACGTTTCATTTCACGGTTTGTCAAAGCACCAGCAACTTTTGAGAAACAGGCCTTTGAACAGACAATGGTCACGGTAATCGTATTATTTTGTGCCAGTGGAACTGGTATTTATGGGACTTTAACTGAAGGGATGAACGGCGACGCCACAATTTTGATTTCCAAATCAATTCTGGACTTCTTTGCTGCGGTAATTTTCGGTACTAACTTAGGGTTAGTTGTTTCCTTAATTGCTGTTCCCCAACTAATCATCCTGACTGCTTTATTCTTAGTCGCTCACCTAGTCTTTCCCTTGACCACTCCTGACATGATTCTAGATTTCAAAGCGGTCGGTGGTATTTTAATGGTTGCCAGCGGCTTTCGCATTATTGCCGTCAAGATGTTTCCGACCGCCGATATGATTCCGATGATGGTCGTTATCATGCCGATTTCATGGTTATGGATGAATTTTGCATTGCCATTATTATAGATAAATTATTGAAGGATAAATTAAAAAGCAGTTCTGAGCCCACAATTATGGCTTGCTCAGAACTGCTTTTAGTCAGCACGTAGAAGGCTTGCACTAGCAGGTCAACCAGTTGGCCGATAATAAAATCCAGTGGCCATTGTTCACTAAACTTAAAAAAGAGCGTACTAAAGTTAATACCAACCATGCGCTCCAATCAGCCAACCGACAAGGGACGAGCCAAAAATCCCTCGTGGGTCGCAGGCAATTCTAACGGCGTCAACTGGTATAACTGTGTTTGATAGCACGCTAGTCCACGTTGTAAATCAAGAACCTCGACACGGCGGGGCGCATGGGTCAAGCCGCAGCCCACTAACTTTAATACCGCTTCTTTAGCCGTCCAAAGTTGCCACCCTAACCGATAACGATCTTGCACCGATAAAGCCTGTAATAGCTGCCATTCCGCCGATGTAAAGGCTCGCCGAATGGCAGTTACATCATATGGACGGACCTGTTCAACATCGATCCCCAAAGGTCCCGGACCGACCGCCACCATCACTAACTGGTGCGTGTGACTAACACTAACACCTAATCGAGGATGACTTGGAAAATACGGCTGGCCCAATCGATGATAAGCTAATGGTACCGATAACACTTGCTGAATTAATTGGCGACTCACGGTTCGCTGAGTGACCCGCCGCATTTTTTTAGAAACATCGACCGGCATCTGAAGCCACTGCCGTTTAAAGACAACTTGAGTGATTGGCATTAACTTAAGTGGACCCCTTTATCCACGTATACCACGTCCCCGGTCATTCCAGTCGATAGATTGCTTAATAAAAAGGCAGCCACGTTGCCGATCTCACGCGTTTTTACCGGTTCTCCATCAACTGTCATACTGCGAGATAATTTTAATAATTGCTGATGCTCATGAATACCCGTTACCGCCAACGTTTTGACTGCTCCGGCTGAAATTGCATTCACGCGGACTTGTTGTGGTCCAAGGTCACGTGCCAAGTAACGCACATTTGCTTCCAACGCGGCCTTAGCAACCCCCATCATATTATAATTTGGTACGGCTCGCTCTGATCCAAAATACGTCAACGTTACGAGACTGGCTCCTGGTTTCAGCATTGGCCGAGCTGCTCGGGCAACTGCAATCAGCGAATACGCACTAATATTTTGTGCCAAATCATATCCAGCTTTCGTGGTATTCACAAAATCACCTTCTAAGGTTGCTTTATCCGCATAAGCAATCGCATGGATAATCCCATCGATGGCACCATACTGTTGTTTAATGCTTGCAAATGCCCGCTCAACATTGTCATCATCAGCAACATCACAGGCAATTAACGGCACATCTGGCGCAACAAACCGTTGTAAGCTTTGCTTCAAACGGTCATTTTGGTAAGTCAAGATAACCTGGGCCCCCTGTGCAATTAATGCCTCGGTACACCCCCAGGCAATACTGCGCTGATTGGCCACACCCATGACCACAATGGTCTTACCCGATAAAATTCCATCCATACTTATCATTCCTCACTTATTTAAAATTGCCGATAACGGGCTTGGCGTTGCGTAACCAGTTCCGCCACCGACTTTGCTGTTAAAGCAGTTAACGTCTCGTCAATGGCTGTTTTCAGCGGTTGACAATCTGCTGCGGTTGCTACTTCAGGAATAATCCGATCGATAATCCCATCTGCCAATAATTCTGTCGGCGTCAAGCGCATTTTTTCCGCAGCTTCAGCAGCACGTTGCGATTCTTTCCATAAAATAGTGGCATAGCCTTCAGGTGATAACACCGAGTAAGTACTATTCGCCAACATCCAGACTTGATCACCACATGCTAAGGCTAATGCACCACCACTGCCACCTTCACCAACAATCAAACTCAAAAATGGTACTCGCAATTGTAATCCTGCTAACAAACAGTCAGCAATTGCTCGTCCTTGTCCCTCATATTCCGCATCAACACCCGGATAGGCACCCGGCGTGTTGATTAAGGTCACGACCGGCTGCCGTAATTGTTCTGCTTGCCGCATTAACCGCAATGCTTTTCGATAACCGCTAGGCGTCGCACAGCCAAAATGCCGAGCTTGATTCTCGGCCAAATTTTGACCCTTCTGAATACCAATAATGGTGACGGGCCGTTGAGCAATTGTTGCTAAGCCGGCGATTACAGCTGGATCATCCGCCCGTTGACGATCACCATGACAATCAAAAAAATCCTCTGTCAAGCCATCAATCAACGTTTGAATGCTAATCTTACTAGCATCACGGGCTGCTTGAACTTGTTCATAGGCCGTTACTTTAGACATCCTGATGACCTCCCTGAGTGATTGTTAATAATCGTTGTAGTGTTTTCCGTAAGGCTGGTCGGGGTACAATTTGATCTAACCATCCATTGGCTAATAAGGTTTCCGCCCGTTGAAAATCCGCAGGTGGTGTCTGTTGAATGGTTTGTTCAATGACTCGCCGACCCGCGAATCCAATGAGCGCTCGTGGCTCGCTCAACATAATGTCACCCTGCATCGCAAAACTAGCCGTGACACCACCAGTGGTTGGATCAGTTAAAATTGTAATATACAACAGTCCAGCTTTTCGGTGATTTGCAACCGCCGTGGACACCTTAGCCATTTGCATCAATGCACGAGCGCCTTCTTGCATACGCGCCCCGCCAGAAGCAGTAACCATCACAACGGGAAGTTTTTGGGTCGTACAAGTTTCAAATAATCGCGTAATTTTCTCACCGGTTGCCGCCCCCAAACTCCCCATCATAAATTTAGTTTCCATGACACCTAAGCCAAATTGATAAGTCGCTAACGTCCCAATACCAGTCAATACGCTCTCATTCAAGTGTGAGGCTGCTTTGGCACGCTGCAACTTTTCTAAATATGCAGGGTCATCAAAACTGACGGGCGCACTTAGGTCCGCATCCCGCTCTTCAAAACTCGCCGTCAATTGTTGAACACGTTGCCAAGCAGGCAAGCGAAACCCATAATCACAATGGGGACATACCTTGAATTCACCGAGATCTTGGGTATAACAATCTTCATGACAAACTGGACAGCGCGTCAATAACGCGTCTGGGATATTATCCCGTCGAACAGCTAACTGCCGTTCAGTGGGTGCTTGAAACTTGCGCTTGGGCATCACTTAACCATCCTTTCAAAAAGTCTTGTTCGATATAAGCTGTGGTATAGGTACCACGGCTAACAGTCGAATCTGCAACTAATCCTGCTAAGAAGGTCCGGTTCGTTTGAACCCCATCGATGGTCAATTCCAATAAACAACGATGCATCTTGCGACTGACCATCTTCCGATTAATACCGTGAACAATGATTTTTGCAATCATCGAGTCGTAAAACGGTGCAATCATGCTACCAGTCACCACACCAGCATCAATCCGGACTCCCAGTGTCCCCATTGGGTAGATCAACCGGGTGATTTTTCCAGGTTGCGGTCGAAAATCGTGGTACGGATCCTCCGCATTCAAGCGACACTCCATGGCAACACCATGAATTTTCACATCCGCCTGTTTAATTTTTAATGGTATACCAGCTGCAATTTGTACTTGCGCTTTAATCAATTCAATACCCGTTACCATTTCAGTAACCGTATGTTCAACTTGCAACCGCGTATTCATTTCCAAAAAATAAAAATGATGCTGCTGATCCATTAAAAACTCATAGGTACCCGTATTTGTATAACCCAACTTTTTGGTTGCGTTAGCCACTAATTGTCCCAATTTGGTCCGTTCAGCAGTCGTGATGACCGCACATGGACTTTCCTCTAACACTTTTTGATGATTCCGTTGTAGCGAACAATCGCGCTCTGGTAGATAAATAACATGCCCCTGTTGATCGGCTAAGACCTGCACTTCGATATGCTTCGCCGGGGCAATGATTTTTTCTAAGTACAACCGATGATCATCGTATGAAGCTTGAGCTTCCTGCTGAGCTGTTCGAAAGGCCTTCGCTAAATCTTGATCATTGCTAACAGCGCGAATCCCTTTACCGCCACCCCCAGCAGCGGCTTTGATCATAACTGGGTAACCTAAGGTATGGGCAGCTTGCATAGCCGCCTCAACATCCTTAAGCACCGATGGACTGCCGGGAATCACGGGTACGCCTAATCGTTGCATGGTCTGCCGGGCATTTTCTTTGTCACCCATCTGGTCAATCACCTCAGGACGCGGTCCAATAAACGTTAACTGACAATCCGCACACATTTTTGCAAATTCCGCATTCTCAGATAAAAAGCCGTAGCCTGGATGAATCGCCTGACACCCGGTCAAATTAGCAGCGCTAATAATTGCTTGCATATTCAAATATGACTGGTTGACGGGACTCGCCCCAATACAGACCGCCTCATCAGCCAGATGTACAAATAAGCTCTCCTGATCAGCCACTGAATAGACAGCGACCGCTTTAATCCCCATCTCATGAAGCGCGCGAATAACTTGGACCGCAATTTCACCACGGTTCGCGACTAAGACTTTTTTAAACAATCGCCATACCTCCTTCAGGCTTGCATTACAAAGGTTAAATCAGCACTAACAACCTCACGACCAGCACAGGTAATCACGCCATGGCCTGTTCCGATTTGACGACGCAACTTAGTTAACGTTACCATCGCTTCTAACCGGTCACCTGGGCGCACATCCGTCTTAAAATCAGCCTGCCGAATTCCGCCAAAAAAGACGTTATTACCATGATGCTCCGGCATCGATAGTAAAGCCACAACTCCCGTTTGAGCCAAAATTTCTAATAATACTGGCCGAATCATCGTTCTTCCGGTCAGTGTCGGACTCTGAAAAAACCATTCATTAATCGTGACTAATTTTTCCGCTGTTGCGCTGACACCTGGTTGGACCGCTATGATACGGTCTAATAATTGCAGCGGAAACCGTTGGGGAATTAAATCCGTAACTTCCATTAAACGGTCGTCTCCTCAATTGCAAACAATGGTTCATCAAATTCAACCATAGTTGCATTCTTAATTAAAACTTCTTTAACGATCCCACTAACTGGGCTAGGGACTTCGTTGATCATTTTCATCGCTTCGATTACACACAAGGTTTCCCCTGACTTGACACGATCACCCACCTGAACAAACGGCGCCTGTTTCGGGTCGGCAGCTAAGTAAGCCACCCCAACTAGGGGCGCCGTGACCATCGTTGTTCCCGATTGAGTCGCCACTTCAGTCGTCGGTTTGACCACTGGTACCGTAGAGTCGGTCACTGCCGGCTGTGAACGCGCTGAATTTGTCTCAGCAGTTTCAGCTTGTTTATTCAAATGCAGTTCAAAGGTTGTCGTCTTGACGTCCATGACTTGAGCGCTGGATTGATTAAACTGATTGATCAGGGCGGTCATCGCTTCCGTATCCGTCATACTCATACATTCACCCACTTCTTAAAGGCAACCACGGCATTATGGCCCCCAAAACCAAATGAATTACTCAAAGCATAGGTTGCGGCTTGATGTTGAGTTGCTGGCGTTACTAAATTGACTGGACACTCAGGATCTTGGTCCGTACAACCAATATTCGCAGGTAACTGACCCGCTTGCAGAGCACCAATCGTTGCAACAGCTTCAATTGCACCCGCAGCGCCTAATAAGTGCCCCGTCATTCCTTTAGTACTGCTGACTTGTACATCTTGACCAAACAACGCGCTAATTGCTTGAGCTTCGGCACTATCATTCGCATGTGTGGCTGTTCCATGAGCATTGATGTAATCCACATCACGCGGCTGAATGCCGGCTTCCGCAACGGCTTGTTGCATTGCACGTTTGGCACCAGCACCATCCGGTCGGGGGGCTGTCATATGATAAGCATCGCTAGTCGTTCCGTAACCCACGACTTCACCAAGAATCTGGGCGCCTCGGGCTTGGGCATGGGCCAACGTTTCTAAGACTAACGTCGCACCCCCTTCACCCATCACAAACCCATTGCGTTGACGATCAAACGGTAATGAAGCCAACGTTGGGTCAGTGGCTTTCGACAACGCAGTCAGGGACGCAAACCCTGCAATACCGATTTCGTTGACGGAAGCTTCTGAACCACCCGTGATGATCACATCTGCCTTTCCTTGACGCAAATATTCAAACGCATCGCCGATGGCATTCGTCGCCGACGCACACGCGGTCACAATCGCTTGACTGGTATTCTGTGCGTTAAATTGCATCGCGATATTACCAACAACCATGTTGATGATTGAATTAGGGACGAATAACGGTGAAACTCGTTTGGGACTCTTGTCGTGCATCTTGATCACTTGCGCTTCAATCGTCGTTAAACCACCGATACCCGAACCATAAATAACGCCTAATCGTTCTGGATCAATATTTGCTTCATTTAGTCCGGCTTGCGCCATCGCTTCACTTGCACTGTATAGACCATAAACGGAAAATAAATCCAATCTTTTCGCTAATTTCTTTTCAATTCGTTCTTCTGGCTGAAAATCCTTAACCTCACCGGCAACTGTAATCCCAGTGGGCGTCGCGTCAAACTTCGTGATGGGCTTAATCCCAACTTGTCCCGCGAATAACCCCGTTAAAAATTCATCAACACTATTACCGAGGGGCGTCACCGCACCCATTCCAGTCACAACTACTCGTTCTGTCATTGGATAACCTCCCATATCTTATATCGTCATGCCACCGTCAACTGTTAGCACTTGTCCCGTTAAGTACGGTTGGTGCAATAAAAAGTCAATTGCTTGGGCAATTTCGTCGGGCGTCCCAAAGCGTTTGAGTGGAATATCACTTAAGGCAGCCGCCGTTACACGGTCATTCAATTGTGCCGTCATGGCCGTCGTAATCATTCCTGGGGCCACCGCATTACACCGCACTTGGCGCCGAGCCCCTTCCTTTGCCGTCGTTTTAGTTAAACCAATAATTCCAGCCTTACTAGCCGCATAGTTCGCCTGGCCGATATTGCCATGTAACCCGACCACACTAGCAACATTAACGATGGCGCCTTGTCGCTGTCGCTGCATGACTTTTAAAGCGTATTTGGTCATATTAAATGTGCCCAATAAATTTGTTTGAATCACACTCATGAAATCTTCCGCGTGTAGCCGCGTTAATAACTGATCATGGGTCACACCAGCGTTATTCACGAGTCCATCTAAGCGACCAAAATTTGTCATCACGGTCTCAATTAAATCAGCCGCCGTTTGATCATCGCTCACATCTCCAACTAATTGCGTCAACCTTGGATATTCAGCCGTTAATGCTTGCCAATCGGCCGCTTCAATTTCATGATGAACGTTTAAAATAACGCTGGCCCCCTGAGCTGCCAGCCGTTTGACTGTTGCCAAACCAATACCCTTAGCAGCTCCAGTGACTAAAATCACTTCATCCACGCTCACGTACCTCCTCAGTATCCTGACAATAATTCTGCCAATCTGTCACATCTTCAATTGACCAAACCCTTACCCCCGGCAATGTTTGTTTGGCAAAAGTTGCTAAACTATGCCCCGGTCCAACTTGAATAATCTCATCGACCTCATATGTCGCAATTCGTTGTAAGCAGGCCGCAAAGTGCGTTGGCGATACTAACTGTTTTACCAACGTTTCCTTGACAGTTGCCTGGCTAAAGGGGGTCACGGTCGTATTACTGATGACCGGAATTTGGGGTGCTGCAATATTAACAAATCGTAATCGTTGCGCCAACGCCTCACTCGCTGCTGCCATTAACGGCGTGTGTGAAGCCACCGCAACGTCTAATGGGACCACCCGTTTAACGCCGTGTGTTTTTAAATAGGTTCGCGCAGCTTGAATACCAGCTGCATCGCCACCAATAACAATTTGATCAGCTAGATTGTAATTAGCGGGATACGCAACCCCCACTGCTTGGGCACTTTGACAAGCGGCTGCAACCAGTGCCGGCGTTACCTTCAACGCCGCGACCATCTCCCCGGGATGCTGTAATCCCGCTCGTTGCATATATCTAGCCCGATCGGCAACTAACTTCAAGCCATCAGCAAATGGCAGGACGCCAGCTGCAATCAATGCGGCATACTCGCCAAGGCTCAATCCTGCTAACACGGTCGGACACTCATTAAGCAACGCTGTTAAAGCACGATATAACCCCATATTCATCGCTGTAATTGCAACCGGCATCCGTTGAGCATCATCGATCCAATCAGAAGTTACCCGCAGATCCCAGTCCAACACTTGATTAGCTTCGTCAATCGTGGCTTGGTACGCTGGTAACGTTTGATAAAGATCGGCCCCCATATCGGCAAACTGTTGTCCTTGACCACTGAATAAGATTGCCGTTTTCATAACTTAGTCCTCGCTAGTTTCTTGATGAGTCGCCACATAATCAACTAAATCACCAACCGTGGCTAACGCGTCATCCGTTTCGATTTCGATATCATATTCGTCTTCGATCTTATCGATCACTTCAAAAACGTCCAGACTATCAAGTGCTAAGTCTTCGGTAAAATTCGTTGTCATCGTAATCTTGTCAGCATCCACGTCTAATTGTTCCACGATCATCTTTTTAATTTGGTCAAAAATTTCAGTTTTAGTCATTGTTGATTCCTCCAGAATTTTTAAATTAATTTTAAATGCTTGATTTCAGTTATCAATTAATACTCAATTACGGCACTACCGACGGATAACCCGCCACCAAAACCGGTAAACACCAGCTTGTCACCACGTTGAACTTGCTTTTGGGCAACCATTTCGGCAAATAGAATCGGTTCACTGGCTGCCGCAGTATTGCCATACTGTGCAATGTTCATCGGTAATTGTTCCGTAGCTAAGTTTAATTTTTGACCAACGCTCTTAACAATACGTGCGTTGGCCTGATGAAGCACAAATGCTTTAATATCACTCGACTCGAGCCGTGCCTGCATCAACGCCTGCTCAATTGAGTGCGGCACTTGCTTAGTGGCAAAGTCATAAACCCGCCGACCATTCATCTGAAAGGCCCAGCGGTTAGAATCTGCACCATCAGTCCGTGTCGACCACGGATTCACCTGAGGTTGCTGTCCCGCCGTTAAATAATGCCCGTCAGCGCCAAACGTCGCGTAATGACCGCCCAGCCAGTGCCCAGTGGCCGTATTAGGCTTAGCAGCAATCAATAGACCACCCGCACCATCACCAAATAAAACGGCAGTGCTACGATCATGCCAGTCTACTAACCGACTCAAGGTCTCGCTACCGATTAACAAAGCGGTCTGGCCCGGTTGTAAGTATTGGTGAACCAACTGCATCCCATAAACAAAGCCCGCACAGGCAACATTGATGTCAAAGGCAATTGCTTTTTCAGCCCCAATCGCTGCCTGTACTTGAGGAGCCGTCGCCGGTGTCAAATAATCCGGTGACATGGTTGCCACGATGATCAAATCAATCGCCGTCGCCGCTAGCCGACTTTGCTGCAACAACTGCTGGGCAACTGAAACAGCTAAACTCGTCGTTGTCTCATCGGTCGCGACGTGGCGAGAACGAATTCCCGTTCGCTGCTTGATCCAATCATCAGAAGTCGCCATCAATTGCGTTAGTTCTTGATTCGTGACTTTGGTCGTCGGCAGTGCCTTAGCACTCGCTAAAATCGAAAAATTAGTTGTCATGGTTGGTTACAATTCGGCAATGCTTTTAAAAAACTTTCCCAAACGACAATCGCCGAATTGCCATTACCACCTTTCTATTTTGAATCAGTTGCACCAACGATAAAGGTTAAATCAGTTGTGCAGGCTGCCTTGTCACCGACCATCGCCTGACAACTCACCGTTCCCATGTTGGACCGTTGCTTGACCATTTGGACATGCAACTTCAAGACATCACCGGGACGGACAATTTTGCGGAACTTGGCATCCTTAATGGCGCCAAGATAAGCCGTCTTACCAGCAAACTTTTCAGATTTCAAAATCAGAATCGACGCGGCTTGCGCCAAAGCTTCAATAATCAACACGCCCGGCATGACCGGGTTACCGGGAAAGTGCCCTTGGAAAAATGACTCATTGATCGTGACATTTTTCGTCACCACGATCGATTCACCCGGATTTAATTCATCCACCCGGTCCATGAATAAAATTGGGTACCGGTTGGGGATTAATTGCATAATTTCACTTGCTTCTAACACACTCATAGTTAGTCGCTCCTTTCACGGCGTTTGGGAATGGCATTAAGTTAATCGTCCGGCCAAATCTTGTCAATTGATTTCAGCAGATTAATTTATAGTATGTTACATTTTTTAGTAGCCAAATCCCGGTAAGCTGGGCTCTAATCGAGCTTTATTTTTTGCGAAAATTTCTTGACGATCCATTTTTTGCGGTCATAATCCGTCAACGAACTGGCACAGTTTAGCAATTTGACTATAAAGTTTATAATCAAATTGCTAACAAGTTTTGACTTCAGTAAGCAGTGATACAATCTGTTCAACTGTCACTAGCTTAAATGCACGCAAAAAAAAAATTGCATCTAAGAACTAGCATTCTTAAACACAATTGTTATGACGATCTATTAATTTAAAGGATTACCCATCAGTCTAAAGCCATCACATCCATAAGATTTTAACGCTCATAACTTTTAACCTAAACGGCAATGCCTGTTAATTTTTGAACATCCCCAGAGATTGTTGGCGGTAAACGGATGGACTCTGATGAAACCATTTTTTAAAAGCTCTCGAAAAAGACTCTGGGTCTGAATACCCTAACAAATAGCTGATTTCAATCAAGTTTAGCGATTGATCTTTCATCAAGGGTACCACTAGGGTTCGACGCGCAATTTGGACTTCATCATTAAATGTGGTGCTTAAAGTACTAAGATGACGCTGCAAGGTTCGTTTACTGAGATTCAAACTTGTTGCAATCTCGTCAATTGAGAAGGAACCACTAGGAATTTTCTTCAACAATAGTGCTTGAACAGTCGCGAGCAATGATTGGTTGTGTTCAATAGCCAGTTTTTGTTGGTCTAACCCTGGTTGCAAAAATGCCCACATTGAATTATTGGCCGAAATAAACGCCCGCTGTAAGTCCGTGACTTGAAACTGAATGCAATTATCAGCCAATTGTTGAGGTCGAATGCCCATCACGGCATCAATCTGATCACCATACGGATACTTACTACCAACTGAAATTGGCTTGATGAGTTTTCCCGTACCTACTCGTAACAAGCTGATTAACAACAATTGTTCCGTCATAATCGTGAAACGCGGCAACTCGACGCCAAGACTATTTCCCAAAATATGAATATTGACAATATCTGGCTTGGTCACTATCTCTAAATGAACCGGACCTGCCAATGATTTATAGTTTGCCATGCGTGCAATCGCTTGTTCACCATTTTTAGCAGCTAATGCTGCAAAAAAGGACGGCATAAACGTATTAATGTTAGTAATATTCCCTAAACTAAGAATCATTTCATCCGTCAATTGGTTGTCGAATTCGTTCATTAACTGCCAATACTCCACATCAGAAAGCATTAATTGTTCTTGCCAAACCACTTTATTAATACCGGCAGCTTCAAGCAGGCTATTTAAATCAACGCCAAGGCTTGCCATAAAACACTGAAACTGTTCAGAAACCATAATCTTCACACTAATCACTCCTACTAACTGGCATGCATCATGATAAAATCAAAAACACGAGTCGGTAAAATCGCCTTAGCAAGTACCAGCGGTTTAGCCCCAAATCCAATTAAATAACGCACCCGTGGTCGTTTCTGATTGACCGCCTTCGAAATAGCTTTAGAAATAATTTTTGGATCAGACATCATTCGCGACGAGTATTGTCGGCGCATACCCGCGGCAGCCTTGGTCGCTTGTGTTTGATATGCACTGTGACGTGCTGAGGCTTCTAAATGATCCGCAGCAATGAATCCCCAGTTGGTTTTAATCCCACCAGGTTCAATAATTGCAACTTTAATGCCAAAGTCTTTAGTCTCCATTCGTAATGCGTCACTAAACGCTTCGACAGCGTACTTGGTTGCGTGATACCATGCGCCCATATAACTCACCAACCGTCCACCCATGGAAGAGGTATTGATAATGCGTCCTTCACGTTGCGCGCGCATATACGGTAAAACTAATTGTGTCAGCCGAGCCATCCCAAATAAATTAACCTCGAACTGTTGCCTGGCTTCATCAATGGAAACATCCTCCACAGCGCCATATGAGCCATACCCCGCATTGTTGATCAAAACATCAATGCGTCCTTCACTGGCAATTAAAGTTGCTACGGCCTGACTAAGCGACTGCTCATTGGTTATATCTAGTGACAAGGGCTTAACGCCGTATGGGGCTAGTGCTTCAAGTTTATTCAACCGCCGCGCCGCACCGTAAACAACGTGACCTTGCTGTGCTAAGTCTTTCGCTGTCTGAAACCCAATACCGCTGCTTGCACCCGTAATTAAAATAACTGCCATCTCAATGACCTCCTATGTTTTTCAATAACAATAGTTTACATAGAAAATCGCAACGGCTTAATGATTTATCACGTCATCATCATAACATAACATGCCATTTTTTGGCGCAGGCCATTAACAGCTGATATTAATCAACTCAGACAACTGCAAAATCGCACTCATTACGCCTGGCGCTGTTGATCAAGCCCTGATGGTCTAAACATTTTAAAATAACTACACCACCAAAAATTCGCTTGAAATTAATTTCAGGCGAATTCATAAACATCCTGCTGCCAATTTCTCATCCTAATCACCATCCGCCAATGCTCCCGCTAACTAGCCGGCCCTGCACTTCCGATTGCAATATAACCCACAACAGGACGCTGAAACCCACCATGACACCTAAACACTGCCCTTCAAAGCCTGTTAGCGTCGGCAGTTGCAAGAGTCCGAGCTTGCGCCGTTTTTGACGGGCTAACTTAATCATGACTTCACCCGTGACCACAACTAATAGTGGTAACATCACTAGCCACCAACGGCTGCCGAATGAATCAGCCAAGCCGGCACTATTAAAATGTGTGACAACTGTTTGCGGTGCCAAACCAATCATAATGACACATATCAAAACGGCACCAGCCACAATTGTTCGCACGATCCAAGTAAAGACTCGCATTACGCTCACCTCATTTTTGACCCAGTATAGCAAGCTGGCGACAGCACGGACAGCAAAATGCGTTCTTTTAAACGGTTAATTATCGAAGCCAACTACAATCGTGCGACCAGCTAGCTTTAATGACACGGTTCAACTGGTTGCATGTCTTTTTTCTAATACCAACGCAAAGACTAGTCTAAATCAACTAAGTTTGATTGATTTTTACCATTAAATTATCGCCATCGAAAAAGTCGTTTCAGCACGATGAATCAGTACTGAAACGACTTTTAATCGATTGCTTTTAAGCGACTAGTTACCTAGTCGAGATTAATCAATGGTAATCATAGCCTTAATTGTCTTTCGATTTTGCATGTCTTGATAAGCCTGATTAATGTCGGCTAATGGATACGTTTGCGTAAATACCCGGCCCGGATTAATATTACCGTCCAAAACTGCTTTGAGTAAGAACTGTTTGTCATAAGTCGTAACGGAGGCGGAACCACCAGCAACCGCAATATTTTGAGCAAAGGTTGACCCAAGTGGCCGGTTATTATAATGTGGTACACCCACATAGCCTACGCGACCCCCGTTATGCAAAACACCTAAAGCTTGGTCAATGGCCGCTTCGGTGCCGACACATTCCAACGCCGCATCCGCGCCGCCACCAAGGATTTCACGTACCTTCGCAATGCCTTCGTCACCACGTTCAGCGATAACCGCGGTCGCGCCAGATGCCAGTGCCATTTGCTGCCGATCTTCGTGGCGACTCATCAAGACGATTTGCGCGGCACCCCGCAACTTAGCTGCAATCACAGCACATTGCCCAACGGCACCGTCACCAATAACCACGACTTTATCGCCCTTTTGAACGTTTGCACACCGTGCCGCGTGATAACCAGTCGGCATCACGTCTGCCAGCGTCAACAATGACTTGAGCATCCCTTCCGTATAGTCACTAGGTTGACCAGGAATCTTAACTAACGCCCAGTTACCATAAGTGAAGCGAATGTATTCTGCTTGAAAGCCATTAGACCAATTTGTGTGGCCCGGATGCCGATCACAAGTACCATCGAAACCAGCCAAACAAGCCGCGCACTCACCACAGCCATGGGTAAATGGGGTGATGACAAAGTCGCCTGGCTTGACCGTCGTAATGGCCGAGCCAATTGCCTCAACGATTCCGATAGCTTCATGTCCTTCGTTGATCGAATGGGCAGCCTTGTCATCACCATGCGCATATGACCACAAATCGGAACCACAAACACAAGTCCGCACGATGCGCACAATGACATCATCATCAGCTTGTAATGTTGGTTTGTCAACTTCCTGAACAGATACTAGTCCAGCTTTTTCGAAAATTGTTGATTTCATCCTAATCACCTTTGGCCGCCTCAACCAAAATTCAATCAGCGGTCGTTCCCTTCATCATTAAAATAATAATATTAAAACTAATACACATATATTATAACAATAATCTGCACGCACCAGTTACTGATTGCACCAAGTCGGGTATCAACAAATACTTTAGTTACTCAGATAATTGTGACCAGACTCGCTTGTTACTTATCATTCAGAAGCTTTCCATAAAAAATGCGCCCAACCATGTTAGTTTCCTAGCAAGGTCGGGCGTCTTCCCTTTGTCGATTGACCACTTTCAATTCAAGCTCGAACCTACTTTAATAGTGCCGTAGCTGCCAATTCATGGAAGCGAGCGCCATAGGTTAGGCCAGCGTCATCACAGCGGTAATTTGATTGATGTAAGGTCCCATTGCCGCCTGAACCTAAGAATCCATAGAATCCTGGAATACATTCTTGGTATAACGCAAAATCATCGTCGGCATTACATAACTGGGCAGGCACAACATCAAAATCATCTTTCATAACACGTGATAGTACGGCGGTAAGTGCCGCGTCATTGTTGACACAGCTTGGTCCTCGGTCCCAATCAATTGTAGCGGTTTGCTGATTCATCTTGGCAGTTGCACGCACAATATCGTAAAAACGTACTTTAGCTAAATCCCGGTTAGCCGTGTTGAAGGTCCGAATCGTGCCTCGTAAATTCGCCGTATTTGGAATCACGTTAAAAGTCGTTCCCGCTTGGACGGCAGCAATCGTTAGCACCAGTGCTGCGTCTGGCGCAATATTTCGGCTACGAATGGTCTGTAAATTACTGATCAATTCACCAAGCGTCACGATGGGATCATGACTTGCTTCGGGCATCGCTGCATGGGCGCCTGGCCCAAAATTGTGACGTCAAAATTATCATTACTAGCCATGAGTGGTCCAGACTTCATCGCTAAAGTGCCGACTGGTAAATTCGGCATATTATGGAATCCCGCAATCGCACGAACACCTGCTAGAACACCATTATCAATCATCATTTTGGCCCCGCGGTGTCCTTCCTCCGCAGGCTGAAAGATCAGTCGCACCGTACCATTGAGATCTGCCTCATGCACTTTCAATAATCGCGCTCCCCCTAATAAGGCGGCCGTGTGAAAATCATGCCCACAAGCGTGCATCCGACCAGGAATCGTTGATCTAAAGGATAACTCATTGTCTTCTTGGATTGGGAGTGCATCAATATCCGCGCGCAACGCGATGATTGGCGCACCATGCCCAATCTCGGCCACCACCCCAGTTTCTCCCGGATAGTCTACTAACCGAATGTTCAACTCAGTCAATGTTTGCTTAATTAAAGCGGTCGTCGCGACTTCCTGCAGTGCTAACTCTGGGTGTGCGTGTAATTGATGGCGCAAGGTCGTCATCCAAGCTGCTAAAGTTGTTGTCATCATCTGAAAAGCCCCCTATAAAATTTTCAAGAAGATTGACGCAATAATCACTGACGCCACTGAGACGGTTGCAAAACCGCCCACTAACATTTTAGGTAACATCTGGTCTAGTAAATATTGCTTTTCCTCCGCAGTCGATCCCATAATTTCGGTCACTTCATGGGTGACGATATAGTCCGCGGGGAAACCAAATAAGGCAGTCAATGCACTTGCAAAAGCCATTTCGCGGCTAAATCCCAACGGTCGCGCCAATAAGCTAGATGCAATCCACATCCCTAAAACACCAAGAACGATCAACGTTACAATCGGGATCAAAATACCACTTAACATGCTGATTTTAACAATGTTTAGATTGGCAAAAATATAAGCTAGCAAACCATACATCAGCCAGTGAAAGACGCCCGCTTTCTCCAACACCGCATCTTCTAAAAAGCCCAACTGATGCGCGATAACACCAAACACTAAACAAATGATGTACTGATTAATCGTGCCATGGGCTAACTGGGCAGTCCATTCAGCTAGCCCAGTCACAGCAGCGACTTTAAATAACATAAAAGCTGAAGTATCATAAGCAGCCGGTAGTTGCCAATGCCGTAATTGAGGTTGAACTGATTTCACCTTCGCTGGTACGGTTGGTAGCGGGCCCACTGGTAATTGCGCCGTTGTTTGAACTGTCGCACTGGTGGCAGAATCAGCGGTCGTGACCGTGACGTCTACATGTCGGACTTGCAATAGTCGGCGACTCTCCCGTTTTAGCATCCACGCGGTTAGCGGATAACCGAGCATGCTGTGCATGACAAACATTGCCACCGGAAACGCCACAAGTGCGGTAATATGTTGGTCCTTGAGTCCAGCTGTCATCAGAAAGGCAGCCACTAACCCACCCGTCAACGGGGGCACACTGGCAACGATCGTGTGCCAATCAAATAAAAGACGGCCAATTCCCATCGTGAGCACCACTGTCCCAACCACGCCACTCAGGGCAATCACAACTGCGCGCCACTGTTTTAACAACAATTTCAGATCTATCAACGTCCCCATATGAACCAATAAAACGGCTTGGGTAATTTGAATAAAGGCAGTGCCAAATGAAGCAGCAGGGACAATGTTTTTGGGAACAATTGTCCAAAAACCCACTAGAAATAAGAGTGCCGTAATAAATACGGATGGAACATAGGCCCGACTGCGCGTGGAAACCCACTCGCCAAGCATCATAAAACCCATGACAACCATTAGAGAAAGAATTGCTACCATTACCATCATTTCCATTAGCTTAATTTACGATTGGCTTTTTCTAATCGTATTATCATAATCTAACAGAAAGCCAATCGTAAAACGAGCCGTTCAATCAGATTTCGTTTACATCTAATCTCATTCGCAACGACACAAACGATTCTAAAGTATCGCACCTAGTTCCGATAAGATTCCAAATACTAGATTGACTGAACTAACTAAGCAAATTTCAATCAAAATTTAAATCCATGGGACAATGGACTGGGCGTTCATAAATAAATTGACGCCCCAATCGACCATCTATGCGGCGATGCGTATCAGTGAAACCATGGGTCAGGTATAAATGTTGCGCCACATGATTGGCATGATTGACCGCTAATAATATTGTTTGAATCATCGGATAATGACTGGCAAGATAACGTGGTAATTCGGCAAGCGCGTCAGACGCAACCCGCTGATGCTTAAAGCGATAATCAACAGATAAGGCTCGCAACAAAATCGTATTCACTTCCGTTTCACCGTAACTGAGCGGTCCTTGACCAACATGCAAACAGAAAAAGCCCACTAATTGGTTGCCATTCATAATCATAACGGCCGTTCGTTCTAAATCAGATTTGCAAGCACGAATAACTTGTTGTGGCGTCGCCGTGTACATCACATTAACCAGTTGATACTGTTGTATTTGCTTCAGTGCTCCCCGTGTCGTCGAATAACGTACTAATTGAATCATGACCATCACACTTCCATTTGACCGATTTAGCACTTAGTGTAACAGTCCGTGGTCATGACTGGGAATTTTAATAATTCAATTGTTGAATTGACTAACTGGTGCTCGATTCAGCCTGCACTACTAATCCACCACAAAAACGGCATCGGAAAAACTGCCCGATGCCGTTTGGTGATATTCGATTAAACCAGTTAATTTCAAATACGATTCAAGTACTTCATGGGCGCAATAAAATCTTGCCAGCAACTTGCCCGGTCTCAAGGGCCCGGTGCGCAGCGGCTCCTTCTGCTAATGAATAGACTGTCGCTGGTCGTATCGTCACGCGATGCGTGAGCACATCATCAAACAATTGATTGGCACGGCACTGACGAGCAGCCGCGCTGTCCAAATAATCCCATAAATCACCAGTCATCAAACTCTTGGATTCGGACATTAGCTTGACTGGATCAATTACTGGTGGATTGCCAGCTGCCATGGCATAAAAAATGACCCGCCCACGGTGCTTGGTAGTCGCCAGACTAACTGGTAGTGTCTTACCGACCCCATCAAACACCGTATCAAAAAAATTATGATGGGTCGTGTCCCAAGGATCATGGCGCATAAAAACGGTGGTTGCGCCAGCTTGATAGGCCAATTCAGCTTTCGCCGGTGTTGACGCCACACCATAAACAGCCACCTCATTGGCCACGAGCAGTTGCGTTAATAGCTGCCCAACACCACCGCTGATGCCATGAATCAAGACTCGATCGTGCGGTTGGTTTTGTGCTAAGTCATGGACTAAGAACTCCGCAGTCATGCCCTGCAATCCAATGCTAGCGACCTGCTGATCATTGATTGCCCGTGGTACTTTAATCGCCTGATCAGCTGGAACCGCGACAAGGCTAGCGTTGGCAAACGGCACGTCAACGAATAACACCCGATCACCGCGTTTAAAATTCGCCACTTGCTTACCAACTGCCACAACCGTTCCCACGCCTTCATAACCATCAATGTACGGTTGATGCTTTTCCAAATGATAGGTACCACGACGACGATAAATGTCGGCAAAGTTGAGCCCGATATACGTTGTTTTAACCAATACAGTATTTGCAGTAACGATTGGGTCCGCCACCTCACCGTACTGTAGGACCGACGCATCGCCAAAATCATTAAAAAATAATGCTTTCAACTAATCACCCGTCTTTTCTAACAAATCGTCAATACGGCCCGATGCTGTTACCAACGTCAAGAAACGGTGGTTCCAAATCCGATCTTGATAAAAATCAATCGTTTGTTGCGCACTCATCATGGAATTGGCCGTCGTTGTCGTCAGCCCCCGAACCATTTCGAGGTGGTAGCCTAACCCATGAGCCATTTTAACCGTCGTATCCACACAAAACTCGACTTGCGCACCACAGATTTCAAGTGTTTGACATCCAATCACCGTCAATTGGGCTTGTAAATCCGTGTGATAAAAAGCGTTGGCGTGCGTTTTCTGGACCACAATATCGGTTGCTTCAATTGGCAACTCTGGTATCATCTGCCAATCGGCAGAACCAGTGACTAAGTCAGCATCGTGATGTTGCACAAACACGATTGGCTTATTTTGAGCCCGATAACTCGTAATGCGTTGTTGAATACCCGCAATCACGGTTGCCAAATTGGTAACCGGTTGGGACCCGCGACAGACACCAACTTGCATATCAATAATAATCAGTACATCCGCCATGTTGAGCCCTCCGTAAATTAATTTAACTGGCTTGGTTAGCGTCAACTATTATTAACGACGCCCACAAAGCAGTAAGCTGTTTTTAGACTAGCACATTATCCTAGCGTTTCCCAGCATTTAATCGAAGTAGCCCGGCACAACAACATCGTAACAAATAAGATCAGTCAACTGTATCAGCCGTGCGACCATCCAATGCGCGCCGCATCCGTCGCGTATAGTCCCTTAAGACTGCTGTCGCTGGTTGGTGCGTCGCAATCAAATGCACGACTGCACTACCAACGATGACCCCGTCCGCAATTTGTGCCATGGCTTGGGCCTGAGCTGGCTCATGGATACCAAAACCAATTGCGACAGGTAACGTAGTCGCATGGCGAATCTTCGCCACCAGTGTTGCTAAATCAGTCGTGATGTGTCGCCGGGTCCCCGTGACACCTAGTGATGATACGACATAAATGAAGCCCCGCGCCTGCTGGGCAATCGCTGTGATGCGTGCATCATCACTCGTTGGCGCAATCAATGGAATCAAAGCAATACCATAGTGGTCTAAGGTTGGTCGAAGTTCACCAGAGGCTTCTAGTGGCATGTCGGGAATAATCAAGCCTGCGACATTCAAACTTTGACACTGCTGGGCAAAGGCAGCATAACCAAACTGATAAACAATGTTCGCATAGGTTAAAAATACGAGTGGAATAGTTGTCTTCTCTCGAATTGCCACCACCAATTCAAAAACGCGTTGGGGTGTGATGTGTTGGTCAAACGCACGGAGATCAGCGGCCTGAATTTCGGGACCATCAGCCACAGGGTCTGAGAACGGAATGCCAATCTCAACGAGATCACAACCCGCTTCTGCTAACGCAACAACTTGGTCAACTGTCGCTTCAAAATTAGGATCACCGGCCACTACAAAAGCAATAAACGCCTTATGATTTTTAAAAATTGTTGTTAAATCAGTCATCAATTGTCACCCCTCGATACTTTGCAATTGCCGCCACATCTTTATCTCCACGACCGGATAACGTACAAATAATAGTTTGGTCACGTCGCATCGTTGGTGCTAATTGTTGTACGTAGGCGACTGCATGGGCACTCTCAATCGCACAGATCACCCCTTCGACCTTAGCAATCAGTTCAAATGCTTGTACTGCTTGGTCATCGGTGATCCCCACATATTGCGCCCGGCCACTCGCAGCCAGGTAGGCATGTTCCGGTCCGACGCCCGGGTAATCCAGCCCAGCCGAGATTGAATAGACCGGGGCAATTTGTCCGGCTTTATCTTGTAAAAAGAGTGACTTCATGCCATGGAAGATACCAGTCCGACCACGTTCAATCGTCGCAGCCGTCAACGGCGTTTGAACACCCTTACCCGCTGCCTCACAGCCAATCAGCTCAACTGACGTATCATCAAGAAAAGCCGCAAAACTTCCAATGGCGTTACTGCCGCCCCCAACACAAGCCACGACGGCATCCGGCAAATGACCTGTTTGGTCCAGGATCTGCTGTCGGGCTTCTACACTGATGACACTTTGAAATTCATGTACCATCATTGGAAATGGGTGTGGTCCCGTTGCAGAGCCCATGATATAAGCTGTATCATCACAGCGCCGCGTCCACTCTTGTAAGGCCGCATTGATCGCATCCTTTAGCACCATTGAACCAGTCGTGACCGGGTGGACCTTGGCCCCTAATAGTTGCATCCGGTAAACATTCAATGCTTGACGATCCGTGTCTTTCTTACCCATAAAGACGTCGCATTCCATCCCGAACAAAGCAGCAATAGTTGCAGTTGCGACCCCGTGCTGTCCAGCCCCAGTTTCAGCAATCAATCGCTTTTTGCCCATCTTCTTTGCCAACAGTGCCTGCCCCAAGACATTGTTAATCTTGTGCGCACCCGTATGGTTCAAGTCCTCACGTTTAAAATAAATCTGAGCACCACCTAATTGATCTGATAATCGTTGTGCATGGTACAACAACGATGGCCGGTTCGCATAGTTATTCAACAAGTCAGTCAACTCTTCTTGAAACTGCGCGTCCTGTCGGTAATGTTGAAAGGCGCGATCCAACCGCTGTAGCTCGGTCATTAATGTTTCTGGAACGTACTGACCACCAAAGTCGCCGTAACGCCCCGCCTGTGATTGATTTTTAATCATACTAATTCCTCCTAATTTCTGTTAATAATGGTGTTGACACGCCCGTTTGGTGCGCCCGTTGGACCATCAGATTGATTTTTTCACGGTCTTTATTGCCCGCCGTCTCGACGCCACTAGCCACATCGACCATTGCCGGGTACACCTTGTTGATTGCCGTTACGATATTCGTCGGTGTTAAACCACCAGCCAAGATAAACGGCCGGACGGGACGCTGTGATTGTAATTGATTCCAATCCAACACCTGTCCACTACCTGGACGGGCATTATCCAATAATAAGTAATCCGCTTGACATTGCGTAGCATTCGCTGGCGTCATCGCTTGAATCACCGGCACATGGGCGGCCATTAAGGACGCAATCCGAGGATCATCGACGGTAGCGTGTAGCTGGACCACCTGAATAATGTGCTGTTGCACGAGAGCTAAAATTTCCGATAATTGATTAGTTGTAAACACGCCAACACGCCGGATACGCGGATCTAATTGCTGTGACAGTTGGCGCGCGGTCGCCATCGTAATCCGTCGTCGTCGACCGGGGGCAAATACCATCCCAATTGCGTCTGGGAGCGCTTGATTAACCATCACGACATCCGCTGGTTGCATCAAACCGCAAATTTTAATTTGTGTCATCCACGCACCCCCGCCCGCAGTTGTCTGACAGCTTGCTGCTTATCTGGCGCACGCATCAACGTTTCGCCGACTAAAATAGCGTCAAAGTCGGCGGCCGCCAACGTTTGTACTTGCGTCGACGTTTGAATGCCAGACTCGGCAATCACATAACACTCAGCCGGAACCGCTTGCCGCAACTGACAGCTCGTTGCAAAATTGACACTGAAATCTTTCAAATTCCGATTATTAATGCCAATAATCCGGGCCCCAGCCGCCACCGCTTGCTTAATCTCAGCCGTTGTATGGACTTCAACTAGCGCACTTAAATTCAGCTCATGTGCAAGTGTAATAAAGGCCTTAAGTTGGGCCGGCGTTAAAATACTCACGATAAGTAGGACTGCACTCGCACCAGCCAGGCGGGCACTCGCAATCTGACTAGCGGCCACAATAAAATCTTTACGTAATGTGGGTACCGAGACCGTTTGCGCAATGGCTTGTAAGTAAGACAACTGTCCTTTAAAATACCGGGGTTCAGTCAACACAGAGATTGCATTAACCCCAGCGGCGGCATAGTCCTGTGCAATCTTTAAATAGTCAAAATTGGCTGCAATCAGGCCCTTAGAAGGTGACGCCCGCTTAACTTCACCAATAAGCTGTAAGCCCGGCTGGGCCAGCATTGCTTCAAATGATAAAACGGGGGTGGTCATTTTTCGAGCTTGTTGAATGCGCTTCACACGCTCCCTAACTGGCACCTTCTGAACCCGTTGCTGACTCGCCTGGACGAGTTGATCTAAAATCATGAGGCCATCACCGCCTGACTACTCTGAATTAATTGGGCCAACTTAGCCGTGGCCGCTCCTTGATCGATTGTTTGCTGGGCCAACTCAAAAGCGGCCGCTAGATCCAACTGTGGCTTGGCAATATGCAACGCCGCGGCGGCATTCATCAACACCACGTCACGAGGGGCCCCCGGTTCTCCAGCGAGTACTGCCCGCGTGATGGCGGCATTAACTTGGGCACTACCACCAATAAGAGCCGCATGGTCACAACGCGTCAGTCCAAACTGTTCAGGCGTCAGGATTCGCGTTACTTGCTGCCCATGATTAATTACGATCACATCCGTAGGGGCTGCTGCTGAAATTTCATCTAAGCCGTCTCGGCTATGCACGACCATGGCATGTTTAACACCTAAACGCGTCAACACTTCGGCTAATGGAGCCATTAAAGCTTGCCGGTATACCCCTAATAGTTGCATCTCAGCATGAGCTGGGTTGGCTAAGGGACCCAGTATATTAAAAATAGTTGGAATCTTGATTTGTTGCCGGGCCGGAGCGACGAATCGCATCGCCTGATGATATTCGCGCGCATACATAAAGGCAAAATTGGTCCGCTCTAGCAATGCTAGACTCTGAGCGGGCGTTAGATCGATTTTGATACCGAGTGCTTCTAAAACATCCGCCGCACCACTCTTGGACGACGCCGCACGATTGCCGTGCTTGGTCACTGGTACACCCGCAGCAGCGACCACTAGCGCAGTGGTCGTCGAAATATTAAACGAATTCGACCGGTCACCGCCCGTCCCAACGATTTCTAGCGTGGGCCGTTTAACTTTAAAAGGTAACGCCTGGGAACGCATCGCAGTTGCTGCACCAGCAATTTCATCGATAGTTGCCTTTTTGATGGCTAAGGCGGTCAAAAAGCTCCCAATCTGTGCGTCGGTGGCCTGACCTTTCATAATTTCCGTAATGACTTGTTGGCTCATTGTAAAGTCTAGATTTTCTTGGTTAGTGAGTTGTGCAATCGCTGTTTCAATCATAAGTATTCCTCCACTCTCGTCTGCTTAATGTTTAAGTGCTAAAAAATTACGGATCAGTTGCTCACCAACGGCGGCTGGCGTCATGATTGATTCTGGATGAAATTGAACGCCGTACAGCTGACGGCCCACATCTTCCACTGCCATGATTTCCTGATCATCGCTTGTCCCAATGATTCGAAAGTTAACGGGCAAACGGCCCGCATCAGCTACCAACGAGTGGTAGCGCGCTGCCATGAACTGCATCGGACAATCTTTAAATAGTGATGACGGCTGCACGTGCATTAACGTGGCTTGCCCGTGAACTAAATGCTGGGCGCCTTGCAGCGAACCGCCAAAAGCGGTGACCATCACTTCTAATCCCATACAAATCCCCAATATGGGGACCTGACCGGCTAATTGTTGCACGACTTGTGGACTAACTCCCGTGTGGGCTGGCGTCCCCGGCCCTGGTGATAAAATGATATGGTCAGGTTGTAATGCCTTGATTGCAGCAACCGTCAAATCGTCATTTTTAATGACCCGTACATCGGGCGTCAGACGACCAATTAGTTGATACAAGTTATAAGTAAAGCTGTCATAGTTATCAATTAATAATTCCATCTTTAACTCGTCCTTTCGCGTCTTGTACTGCATTAACGATCACTCGTTGTTTATTCTGGCACTCCTTAAATTCTTGAGCGCCGATACTGTCAGCAACAATGCCCGCACCCGCTGGAATCACCAACTGTTCATTCATTCGGTAGGCCAGCCGGATGCCAATCGCCATGTCTAAATTACCGTTACAATCCAAGTAACCAAAGCAACCACCATAAGCACCCCGCGGCACCTGCTCATAATGATTAATCAGGGTCATTGCTTCAATCTTAGGCGCGCCAGCTAACGTCCCAGCCGGAAAAGTAGCGGCAAGCACTTGGAGTGCTGTAGTAGTCGGCGCCACTTCTGCGGCCACCCGAGACCCTAAGTGCATGACTTGCGAATAACGAATTAATCGCCGTAAATTAGTCACTCGGACACTTTTAAACTTTGCAACTTGTCCTAAATCGTTACGTCCCAAATCAACTAACATATTGTGCTCGGCAATCTCTTTAGGGCTGGTTTGTAATTCATGAGCCAACTGCTGATCCTCGGCAGGTGTTCGACCACGGCGTCTCGTCCCGGCCAATGGATACGTCGCGATTTGTTCCCCATCCTTCGTCACTAACGTTTCTGGTGAGGCCACCGTCATTTCGAAATTAGCCTGTTTAAAATAACAGGTATACGGGGCCGCTGTTTTTTGAAGTTGCTGATAAACTGCCAGCAATGACCCGCTCATGGTCCCCAAACATGGATTAGCATATATCATTTGGAAAATATCACCAGCGTAGATGTGTTGGCGAATTCGGTCAACCTGACGCGCATAGGTCGCTTGGTCCACTTGCATGTGTAATGGTTGCTGCAAGTCAAATGGTGGCAAAGCTATTGGTTGCTGCAATTGTTCAATAATGGCGGCTAACTGTTGCGTTAGAGCCGTTTGAGTCACGGCGTAAGTTGCCGCTAAATCCGCAGTTGGAATCAGCTGTGTCAACCCAAGCTCATGATGTCGATGATCATAGACGAGCACACTCGTAACTAAGAATAAACCTAAGTCATCGAGATCTGCGGTTGCTGGTGATTTCAAATGCAACTTGGGTACAAATTGTTGAACATACTCATAGCCGAAGTATCCTATCAAGCCCCCCGTAAATGGTGGTAATCCATGAATTCGTGGTGTTCGATATTGGTTTAGAATGGCTTGGAGTGTCTCATTAGCTAGTCGTTGGTGCTTGGCTAGTTGCCGACCCGTGAGACTTCGCTGTGGTTTAAAACTAAAATAGCTATATCGTTGGTGCCGATCAATCGTCAGCGCGAAACCGTTCCCCATCTGGTGGATAATTTTAGCAACCGCAATGGGGTCAAATGTGACGAGTGGTCGTTTGACCATCACTGGTACGTAGGGATAATGATCCTGATAAGGAATCAAGGTTGGTAATGTTGGATTCATATTGAACCACTCCTCATTAATAAGATAGTTTTACTTGAGTTGTGGTTAATTGCCATCGTTGCTGCATTGAACTGCCCCCTATCAAAAAAATCCGTCCATGACTAATGACAGTCAAGGACGGATTTTTCCGCGGTACCACCTTGGTTGGACACCAAATTACCCCATTCAGGTTAGACTTGGGTCCCAGCTTAGCGAAATGCAAACACATTCCCGGGAATTGACGACTCCCTATCGTCGCGAGGTAGTAGAACAAAACTGTTCGTTAGTCGCGCCCTCAGTGGTCCATTTAATAATTTGCGTTCGATCGCACTCTCAGCAACGGCGACTCTCTTTACGGGCATCATTATCTTGATCTCCACTTCATCGGTTTCATGGACGAATATTAAGTTGTCATTAACATTAAAACTCAATGAGCAATTTGTCAACACTTTTATCTTAATTTAATATTATGTGACTGTGAAATTAACACTTATTAGTCAAGTTGCTGCCAAAAAGTCTTGTAGTAATGCCAGACCAAACCAGCAGAAATAATTCCGACGCCAACTAATACAATGATATTAATCAGCATAGCTGCCGCCGCGAACAGCTGAATCAGCACACTATAGATCACAATTGTCAGCACACCCACAATACTGCAGGCCAACAAGTTAAGCATCAAACCAAGATTACCGCCGCCCCGATTAAACAATTGGGTCACATTAGTCCAATTCGTCAGCCGTAGCTGATAATCACGCTTAAAGTAATGTTGGGCAGCTAGGTACGTCCCCCAAGCAGCGCCCAATATTAGAGCCAAATCTAGGGCTAATGGTGCTCGCCCAGCGATACCCACCACTAGAACCATCACGCCATTAATCATGACCTGGAACCAATAACCCAAGTAAAACTTTTGTCGTAAGTAACGGGACATTGGGATTGGCAGTGCACGCACAAAGTCAAAGTTCATTTTATCAAGTGAAATGAGATTACCGACTAATGAGGTTTGATTAACATTGACGATCGCACCGGCCATCCCACTGACAAACCAGACACCGAGCCAGTTCAGCGATAGCCGGCTAAAATTAGGAGCGGTCCCCGAAAAGAAAACGGTCCCGACTAAAATCAATGGCAGCAGGATTGAATCTGTGAATAATTGTAAGGCTAAACTGGGTTCTTTCAGTAACTGAAACTGGTAGGTACGCAAAATTTTATTGCGGTTATGTTGTCGTGAATGTCGACGCGGTGGTGTTGCCACTAACACTGAGTTGACTTGCGTAAGCTGTTCCGCTAAGTGGGTCAAAACAAACCGTCCTGTCAGTGCGAACAAAATCAGCGAGATGACAATTAAACTCGCCCAGGTTAGCAAACTCGTCATTGTCAACGGCGTCGTGAAAACTTTAAAAATCGGTATCAATAGGGGTAATGCTGCGCGGTCAACCTGCGTTCCGGTGTCAGATGATGAGCCGCGATTCATGAAGTAGAGCCCGACTAGCACTAAGACAGCGTTAAGGCCTAACATGACGTTCATCACCATTTTTTGATGGGCGCGAAACACGGTTAGCTTGGTTAAGCCAAAAACTATTAGGGCGCACAAGCATAGTAACAGACTCAGTATTAGGCCATACATCAAGACGGCCATCAGCACACCTAACACCACAAAGATTCCGGCCCGTGTTGCGGTCATGATAAAAATTAAAAGTAACGGAATGGTAAAGGGTACCGTGTTGAATATCACGACCAAAATCTTACTCATAAAAATTTCTTGATTGCGGAAAGGTAACGGTAAGTATTCAACAAGATCATTGCCGGCAAAAAAGACGTTATAAATACCGGAGATACTCTGTGAAACTCCCAATAAGATAAATAACGCCACATAGAACGTAAACATGCCTGGCAACTTGCTAAAATCAAAGGCCAACATCGTCAAGCCATAAATGCCAAGAAACATCAAGGCATTCAAGTAAAATTGCCGCATTAGCTTCTTACTCAAGGCTGGCCCCGAAGCGCCCTTTTTACGTAGCCGATCTGTTAGTTGCGGATTCAACAACCTGAGATTAACAGCCAACAAAACACGTAACTGACTTTTATGCATCATGCTCACCCTCCAGCGCATCGACAAGGTGATCATCCGTCAACCGCCCGGCCATTTGTAAATATATCGCCTCAAGTGATTGTTGCGGATGTTGAGCTAGTAATTGTTCAACCGAACCGGTATAAATCAATTGCCCCTGCTTCAAAATTGCCAATCGGTCACATAACTGCTGCGCCGTATCCAGATTGTGGGTGGAAAAAATGACCGTCTTGCCTTTGGCAGCATGGGCCTTCATCAAATTTTTTAAATCAAAAGCAGCTTGGGGGTCTAACCCTTGCAGCGGCTCGTCTAAAATCCAAATATCTGGATCGGGAAGCAACGCCCCAATCAAAATGGCTTTTTGCCGCATCCCGTGTGAATAACTAGCCATGGGTTCGTCAACGTGTTCAGTCATATCGAACAGTGACACCAGCTGCTGTCGCCGTTGCTGAACGGCTTCCTCTGATTGCTGGTAAGCGGCAGCTATCAAGTCCCAATATTCCATCGCCGAAAGTTGAAGAAAAATATCGGGTGTGTCCGGTACGTAAGAGATCTTTTCTTTGACGGCTTGTCGTTGCTGTTCAAGGTCTAAGCCATCGACCGTAACCGTGCCACTCGTCGGTTTAATGATACTGACTAAATTTTTGATCGTCGTTGATTTCCCCGCCCCGTTGTGGCCCAACAAACCGAAGATTTGTCCTGATGCGATGGTTAAAGTAAGCTGATTCAATGCTGTCTTATCCCCATAACGCTTCGTTAATTCGTGAATTTCAATCATGTGATTATCCCCCTAGTCATCAGTTACGTTTATTATACCGGAATCGTCCGAAAATTCGAAACCGGAGCGGTACGTTGCTCATTGATTAACGCTTCTGTCGCCAATGACTAGTTCCATCACGAAACTAACGATTTCACCGATCCAGAAGCATCAGTTAACCTCAACTTCTAGGGCAAGTTTCATCAGACTGTTGATTAAAAAACATATTGCAACCAAGAACCGTTAAATCACCTGCCCCCAAGATACTTATGATTCTAGTTCGATCAGGGACCGTCTTATTTTTAATAATTGTCATATACAAGCAAATCATTTAGGAATTTTCATCGCCATAAATCAAGCACAATTTATCCGCTGGCATTCCCATGTTAGGCCTTTTTGTTACTTACAATTCTGAAAGAACTCCACTAAGTCCAATTAAGAAGCTGGTACCGTTGCTGTAACGCAAAAAAGTTCTTCTCTGACAAGGCATCAGGCCCTATCAAGGAAGAACTTTAATTTACACTTTGTTATTTAAATAACGGCTTTCCATCGCCTGGCGGGCAAGAACAGCGTCCTCAAAATGCTGAAACGGCTTGTGTAACAGGTAGCGCCCCTTGTAGAAAAATGTCGCCACCCATTTTTGAGTATTGCTATCCCAGCTGACACCGATGACACCACTCTTATTACGCTTAGACATAATCTTTGACGGTAAATCAGTGTGATGATCATGAATTTTCAGATTGCTTAACCGCCCCATACTGGCAGCCGTTTTGGGATTACGTCGAATTAACTGCGACCGACTTTCTCGTGTCAAACACCCACAGCTTCTTGCTCGCCCATGCCGCAACGCGTACGAATCAGCTTTGGTCTGATTGCCACAGCGACACTGACACAACCAGAGGGCATTGCCATTTTTGGCAGTTCCACAACGTCTAATGACTGTTAAGCGGCCAAACTTCTGACCCGTGATATCGATTAAAGTAGTCATATTAACGCCTCCATTTAACGGCTAATTATGACGTTTCTTCAAAATTGCACTCACACCAACTAGTAAGGTTGCTGCGGTCAAACCAAGTAGTTCCGCCGCAACACTAGCTTGCCGATTATCATTGGTTTGCGGTAAAGTCGCTTGTTTGTGGGTGGCTGATTGATGAGCCGCGGTTGGCTTAACGGATTTAGTCGTCTTCGCCAGTTTAACCGTTTTTACATTGGCTGGTCGTGTCTGAGCAGGCTGTTCAACAGCCTGTGCTTGTTTGAGATCCACTGACCGCTTGACGCTAGCTTGTTTAGCAGTTGTTGTTGCGACGGTCTGAGCCTTATCCGGCGTCTTGACCGTTGCGACTTTATCTGGCGTGTCAGTCGTCTTAATTTTATCCGACTTATTAACTGTCACCGTCTTCACCGGTGTTTTTGGTGTCTCACCGGTTGAAGGCCTATCGGTAACGTAACGAATCGTTTGAACATCATCCACGCTAGCTGGCGTAACCATGACTGCCTGAGTACCCGTTACCACCGCATGATAGCCCGGAATACTGAACGCCGCGACGCGCTCAAAAGTGTGATCCGCCTGATTAGTCGACCAATTGCTATACGTTACGTCCCCGGTGACCTGATCAACCCGTTTAGTACGAGTGAATGTCATCGCTCTGACCGTATCATCGTGCAACTGCGTGCCAGTCGTACTCTGATAATGTACGGTTTGCGTGATTGTCTTGGTCTCGGTTGTCGCAGTTGTCACATGTGCAAGCTGAACCAGATAGCTGTGAACGACACCATCATCATTGAAAATAGCTCCTGAAACTGGATAGCTATCGCGGACAAGCACGTAGCCCTGATTACTGTAATCAGCAATTGTGTTAGCCGTGCGGTAATCGGATGATGTCTGATAATCGCCAGTCAAACTGACGGTCGCGAGCGTTTTATCCGTGGTGACATCAACATAGGTGACCGTCGCCTTTTCTGCGTTAAGCGCATACGTCACAATAATGTTGGTCGGTTGCGCCGCACTAGTTACTGCATCGTTTCCCGTGACCCGCGCCCGGTCAGCTGTATAGCCAATAATAACGGGTGACGTCACGGTGGTATAACGACCAGTAG